>NZ_FR886601.1:0-559 GCF_000436575.1 Clostridium sp. CAG:265 | reverse complement strand
TTCTCCTTTCCATAATATATAAATTTATAATCTTATTATTTCCCTAAGTTACTAATTTTCTTCATTTTGTTTTAAAATTAGACAAAAAAATGAAGTTGAATTAAATTGAATTTTTTAATTCAATTTAATTACAACTCCATAATTTTTAGTTAATTATTCAAATTTAAATGTTAATTCAAATTTTCCTGTAACACTTCCACCAATAAAGTTTTTACCATGTTTACTTGTAAAGCCTATACTAGCTTCTTTTGGTGTATCACTTCCAGTTTCTTTAGCTGGTAATACACCTAACTCTTTGTTTATCACATTAACTTTATTTCCACTAGAATCTTCAGTTGTTCCAGTTCTTGAACTTGGTTCTTGTGAATCACTTGGAGAATCTGGATTAGCTGAATCATCACTATTTTGTTTGTTTGTTGATAACCATAAAGGATTACTTGATTCATTATAATTTGACTGAGTTAAGGATTTATCCTTTATATAAAGGCCTAATGCCATCTTTTTCATAGATTCCTCTTCATTCATGTTATCCCAATTACAAGAATTTGGATCTACAATT
>NZ_FR886600.1:0-5245 GCF_000436575.1 Clostridium sp. CAG:265 | reverse complement strand
GGGAATCGAACCCCTGTTACCACCGTGAAAGGGTGGTGTCTTGACCGCTTGACCAAGGGGCCTAGGTTTTTCATTTCTCTGTCCTTCAGGGTTATTTCCCCGAGCACATTAACTATAATACTTGAAATCCGAAAAAGTGTCAACACTTTTTCTTCATTTTTTTTATTTTTTTTTACATCCCCTCATAAAACCACTCTTATTCCAGCATTTTTACTAGGTTTTCAGTGTCTTTCATCTTCTCAATAGCCATACCATATCTTGATAAAATTCTTTCTTTTTCCTTAATTTCTTCTTGAATTTTATTAATTTCAAACTTACATATTTCAAAAAACTCTTTTTCTTCAATTATTTCAATAGATATATTAAATCCACTTTTTTTAAAATTTTGACCGGAAGTAATAAGCTTTACTGGTATCTTATAATTAATAACAGCCAATATTTCTTTTTCCCAAACACCTCTCTTGTTTACTTCATATTTATCTTTAAGTAAATTCAAATTCTCAAAAATAATATCAAGTTCAGCTTCTATACTTTCCAATAACGCCTTATATAGAGCTATAGATATTCCTCTATTAAGCTTTATTTTTAAAAAATCACTATACTTTATTAAGAATTCATCTATTTCTGTCTGTTTAATATATTCTACATCTTTTTTATCAAATACTTTCAGTCCAATATTACTGGGATAGTTAACTACTACTTGATCATAATTCATCCTGCGAACCTTAAATTCTCTTTCAAATTCCTCTAAATCTTTATTAATTATTTTTGCTAACAATAATATCACCTCTTACCTAGTATTCCATAGTTTAATTACTTATATTACTGTGATAAAATCTAAATAAAATTAACTTTGAATAATGAAAACTGATATTATTCTTTAAGGAGTGTTTATTTTGATTCATCATGAATTATTAATTGTTGGCGGTGGTGCAGCTGGCTTAATGGCTGCTGTAACCGCAAAAGATTTTGGTATAGATGTTGCCATACTAGAAGCTACTGATAGAATTGGTAAAAAAATATTAGCTACAGGAAATGGTCGCTGTAATATTTCTAATATCTCTATTACAGAACCCTTTATTAATTATCATAGCAATAATGATAATTTTTATTATGAAACTTTAAAAAGTTTTTCTGTGAAAGATACTTTAGATTTCTTCCTAGCTTTAGGTCTTCCTATTGTAGAATTACAAAGTAGCAAACTTTATCCACAATCTCTTCAAGCATCTTCAGTTGTGGATATTTTTAGATTAGCTTTAGAGGACAGAAATATTCCAGTTTATACAGAATGTAAAGTAAAAGATATCCACAGAGGAAAAGTTTTTAAGTTATCCACAAATAATGAATCATTAAAATTATTCACATGTGATAAACTACTTTTAACTTGTGGAGGAAAAACTGCACCTAAAACTGGATCTGATGGAACTGGATATTATTTATCAGAAAAATTAGGACATAGTATAATTCCTCAACTTCCTGGAATCGTTCAGTTAAAACTAGATTATCCTCATCTTAAATCATTGTCTGGTGTAAAATTTGATGGCTATGCATCTTTACTTATTGATGGTAATGAAGAGCGTAAATATTTTGGTGAAATATTATTCACAGATTACGGAATATCAGGTCCACCAATACTACAACTTTCCGGCTTTGCATCACAAGCTTTAGCCAAAGGTAAAAAAACAGAAATAGTTGTAGATATGCTACCAAAATATACTGTTGAATCCTTAGAAGATTTTATTGAATGCCATTTTGCTGTGCTTTCTTATAGACCTATAATTGATGCTTTAATTGGTGTAATTAATAAAAAACTTATACCTACAGTATTAAAAGAAAGTAAGATTGAAAATTTACATATGCCTTGCTATGAACTTAATTGGAAAGAAAAAAAGTCTCTCATAGATACTTTAAAAGAATGGAAATTTACTTGTATAGGAACTAATGACTTTAATCAAGCACAAGTGACCATTGGTGGTATAGATACTACTGAAGTAAATCCTTCAACTTTAGAATCAAAACTTATCCCTGGTATTTATTTTGCCGGAGAACTTTTAGACGTTCATGGTGACTGTGGTGGATTCAATCTTCAATGGGCATGGAGCTCAGGACACAGAGCTGCTGAATGCATAGCCAAAGCGTAGATTAGTTAACCAGTGAATGTCGCTACGCTAATCCACTTAATTAAATCGCCATAAATGGCTTAATTAACGAAGTGACTAACTAGCGAAGCGACTTAACTAATTAGCGTAGCATTAATAAAAAAACTCTGAGCCATAGCCCAGAGTTTTTTTATTGCCATTTTGAGACAAAAACAGTCAATTCTTTACCGTCTTTATCTTGAATATTACTTAATACTAATAAATTATCTTCATTTTTATGAATTTCACAGACACATTTGATTTCATCATTATAGTAACATTCATGCTCAAATAGTATATCTATTTCCTTTAGCTCATATTCCTCTCTAATCTCCTGTGGAACACTATCCATAAACCATTGTACATACTTAACATTATTGACATGCTTATTAAAATCTATATCAGAATATCTAACTTTAAAATTACTAACATATTCTTTATTTTTTACTTTTTCTAATCTTTCAAGACTACCAATTAATTTCTTTGTTGTAGAGTTCTTATCAACATTATAAGCTTTGTATTGATCATCAGTAATTTTTATAGCTCTTCTTTTAATAATATCAATTAATAAGAATAATGCACTACCTTCCACTATCTTAATATTCTTTTCATCATATATTTCATAACTCCTTAATGCATAAAACTTCTTAAATTCTTCCGCAACAGTTTTTACTCTTATTTTTTCTTCATACTCAGGGTATCTATTTACCTTGATATTATATTTATAAAATACCCATGTAATATTTCTTTCTGTTAAATAATCCATCCCTACATTTAAGCTTTCTGCATGCTTATTTCCTACATCACCTAAAAAATTCATTATACTTTCTAGGGTACAATTTAAATTCTTATCACATTCATAATAGTGAATTTCATACATCTTTTCATAACTTATTCCCATAATTATCCCCTCTTTCTAATAGTATTTATTTTAGCAATAAAAATAGGCATAGATTTACCTCTACACCTATTTCTCTTTTATTTGTTTAGTTTATCTAAAAGATCTTCTATATTAAGTCCATGAACTAATGCAGCTTCTTCAACTGTTTCCATTTGTGCAGATGGACATCCAACGCAGCCCATACCAGCTGATGCTAAAACTTCTATTTTCTCAGGATAATTTTTTACAATTTCACCAATTGTCATATCCTTAGTAATCATTTTCTCACTTCCTTTAATAGAATTTTATACAACTGTATATATTTTACATAATATAAAGTTTATTTTCAATATTTTCCCATAAACTATTCATAAATAATATTCTAACTACTAAATTAAATACTAATATAGACCACTATTATTCCCATTGCTATTTACATCATTTAAAATATTATCTACATTTATCCCGTACCTTATAGATACATCTTCTACTGATGACAATTGATTTTCCATATTACCATAACATGGTATACCATAACTATTAAATATATCAATTGCACCTGGATTTTCCGCTAAAATCTGGCTTATAGTACTATTTTTATCAACCATAAAGAATCACCTCTAAATTTTTTTATATTTATAGGCTTTCCTTCACAGTTTATAATTATACTATATTTCTTTTACTCTTATAGTCTGACTTCTCTTTGGTCCAACAGAAACTATTGAAATTCTTGTATCCGTTAATTCTTCAATTCTATTTAAATATTTCTTTGCATTTTCATGTAGCTCATCAAAAGATTTAGCTTTAGCTACTGATTCATCCCATCCATCAAATTCTTCATAAATAGGCTCACATTTTGCTAAATCCTCTAAGCTTGCTGGGAAATAATCTATTATCTCACCATTAAACTTATACCCAGTACATACCTTTATCTTATCTAATCCTGCTAATGTATCAATTTTTGTTATAACTAAAGATGTTAATCCACTAACTCTTACAGCTGTCTTTAATATAACAAGGTCAAGCCATCCACATCTTCTTGAACGACCAGTAGTTACCCCATACTCATGACCCTTTTCTCTAATCCATTCACCAGTTTCATTTTCTAACTCTGTAGGGAAAGGTCCTTTTCCAACTCTTGTTGTATATGCCTTAGCAATCCCTACACTATTAGTTATCATATTAGGTCCTATACCAACACCGCTGGCTACTCCTCCTGCTGTTGTATTAGAAGAAGTTACATATGGATATGTTCCATAATCAATATCTAAAAGCATTCCTTGTGCCCCTTCAAATAATACATTTTTATCTTCTTTTATATTATTATAAACTACTACTGAAGTATCCTTAACAAAAGGTGCTATTTTTTCAGCATACTTGCTATATTCTCTATAAATTTCTGCAAAATCTAACGCTTCTCCACCTAATACTTGTGTTATATATTTATTTTTCACTTCTAAATTGCTTTTTAACTTTTCTTCAAAAACTTCTTTATTTATTAAATCACAAACTCTTATACCGCATCTTTCAAATTTATCAGTATAACAAGGACCTATTCCTTTACCTGTTGTTCCTATATCATTCTTTCCTCTTGCAAGTTCCTTTAATTTATCTAGAACCTTATGGTATGGCATTATTATGTGAGCTCTATCACTTATAACTAATTTTTCTGGTGTTACTCTTACGCCCTCTTTTTCTAGATATTCTATTTCATCAAATAAAGCTACTGGATCTACTACTACTCCATTACCTATTACATTTAACTTTTCATCATGTAATATTCCTGAAGGTATTAAATGAAGCTTATATTGCTTATCCTCAACTTCTACAGTATGCCCTGCATTGTTTCCACCTTGATATCTGACTATTACTTCAGCCTCTTCTGCTAAATAATCTGTCATTTTCCCTTTTCCTTCATCGCCCCATTGAGCTCCTAAAACAATAAATGCTGACATAAAATCTGCCTCCCTTTTAAAAATATTGCCTTATCTTATAATTTTTTAATAATTTCTTACCTATTCATACTATCAAAGTAATTATAAACTTTCAAGATTTTTGCGAATATTTATTTATTTTTATAATTAATAATTCGTAAGGAATCCTTTGTATAGATAGTAATCTTATATTTTCCTTTTTAAATAAAATTACTTGCTTTATTTTTACGAACTATATCTTTTTTTAGTAATTAAATTAAAAAAGTGGCTTTCGCCACGCTCCCTTCGGGAAT
>NZ_FR886599.1:0-20939 GCF_000436575.1 Clostridium sp. CAG:265 | reverse complement strand
AACATCTCGTTTCCCTCGATAAGACTTTCTCTCTCTCAACGACAAGGACTATTCTACAATATCTTATTTAATACGTCAACACTTTTTTGCAACTTTTTTTATTTTTTTACTTTAATTCCTCTATAAAGGCCTCTACAGGCTGATTTTTAACTATTTTAAGATACCCTATACTCATTCTAAATTTAACACCTCTTCCGCTAGAAACACTTCCTGGGTTCATTATAATCATATCTCCTTCATGCTTTATCATCGGTATATGTGTATGACCATATAATACAATATCAGCATCTACTTCTCTACCTCTATAGTAAATTGAATTAAAACCAAAGTTAACATTATATTTATTACCATGAGTCATATATATTTTTTTATCATTTAAAATTACAATTCTTTCTACTGGATTTATCATCTTAAAGTCACAATTACCACATACTGCATATACCTCCCCCTTAAATCCTTCTGTTAAATTCTCTAAGTCACCTTCTCCATCTCCTAAAAACAACAAAACATCACATTTTGATATAGCCTTTTTAGCTAAATCTACAGCCTCACTATTATTATGAGAATCACTTACCACTGCTACTAACATAAAACTCCTCCTTCTTTATTTAATGATGACTTCTGAATGATGAGTGATAAATTATTAATGTGGAAACTAAAAGAGTTTCTAAAAAAACATACTTCTCTAAACTTCCTTTGGATAGTTTATTCATCAATTCATCATTCTTCATTCATCATTGTCTATGTCTAAGTATTATAGTTGTATTAATATCTTCTTTAATTCTTTTAAGGCATTTCCTCTATGAGAAACTGAATTTTTTTCTTCTGATGATGCTTCTGCAAAAGTTTTATTAAATCCTGGATAGAAGAATAATGGGTCATAGCCAAAGAAGTCTCCATCCATAAGTTCTTCTTTTATATACCCTTCTACAGTCCCTCTAATAACTTCTTTTGTATCATTACCTATTAAAGCTAATGCACATACGAATCTACCTCTTCTCTCTTCACCTTTAGCAGACTTCATCCTATCTAAAAGTTTAATGTTATTTGCATAGTCATTACCATGCTCGCCACTATACCTTGCTGAGTATATACCTGGCTCTCCATTTAAATAATCAATTTCTAATCCTGAGTCATCTGCTAAAACTAAGGCATCACCTTTATTATTAGTTAAGAGATATTTATATATTTCTGATGCTTTCTTAAGAGCATTTTCTTCAAAGGTACTTCCATCTTCCACCACATCTATATCTATATTTTCATCCTTTAAAGAACATATTTCAAAATTATGCTCATTAAGCATATTTTTTAATTCTTTTACTTTCTTTTCATTATTACTAGCTAAAACAATCTTTCTCATTACTTAGATTCTCCTGTTCCAATCCATAATGCATCCATCTTTAGGCAATCTTTTTGTAATTGAATCATTTGTTTAATACCTTTTTCACCTAAATTTAATATTTCATTTAATTCACTTCTGGTAAATGGAGCTTCTTCCCCTGTACCTTGTATTTCTACAAACTCTCCATCATCAGTACCAATGATATTCATATCCACCTTTGCATTTGAATCTTCCTCATAGCATAAATCTAATAGCTTTTCTTCTCCAACAATACCAACACTAGTTGCACAAACAAACTTTCTTATTGGATAAACTTTAAAACTTTTTTGCTTGTGAATTTTATTTACTGCATCTACTAATGCTATAAATGCACCTGTAATACTTGTTGTTCTAGTACCTCCATCAGCTTGAATAACATCACAGTCAATCCAGATTGTCTTTTCACCTAATGCCTTTAAATCAACAACTGATCTTAATGCTCTTCCAATAAGTCTTTGAATCTCCATTGTTCTCCCATCAAGTTTTAATCTAGCTATATCTCTTACCTTTCTAGTTGCCGTAGATCTTGGAAGCATATTATATTCTGCTGTTATCCAACCTTCTCCACTCCCCTTTAAAAATGGTGGTACTTTATCTTCAATAGATGCTGTACAAATCACCTTTGTATCTCCTACTTCAATTAATACAGAACCCTCAGCATGCTTTATATAGTTCCTTGTTACTTTTGTATGTCTAACCTGATCGTTTTTTCTACCATCAATACGCATAATTCTCCTCCAACTAATAGTTTTAATATTTACTTTTAATATCTTATATTTATAGTATCATCTTGTTTTATTATCTTATTACTAAAAAAATGCACTTTTTCCTCTTATAACTCATATTATTAATATAAGAATTACTTTGAGAGGTGAATAAATTGAGATATATGGGTCCATTTTTTAGAATGAATAATCTTTCTCAAGATGAAATTAACACACAGCTTTTCTTTTTTGCTAAGGAAGCAATTAGAACAATCGTGCTTGAATCTAAATGTGGATTAGTATCTTCTATAAAAAGCTACAAAAGACTTTCCTCTAACAATGATATTAGCATAAATAGTAATATTTCTCCACTACTCTGCGTATACAAAAAAGCTTCACCTAACTATATTCATAGTAAAAATTCAAATGGTTTTGATGAAGATACCTTTAGAAAAGAAATTAATCCAACCTCCAATGCTCTAATGACATTATCAATTCTTGAACTTGCTGACTACTACGATAACTTTAAAGGCAAGGATAGGAATCTATATGCATTTCATGATATATATATAAAACTAGCTAAAGAACAGCTAGAATTTTATTCAGTGAATTTAAGAAGTGCTGATGGTACATTTACAAGTAAAAAAAATAATGGTGAAAATAATTATAAAAACTTTAACTTATCTGATAAAGATAAGAAGTTTAAATTTTCTGATCAAGCTTACATGATGCTTGCTTACTACTTATATTCATTAAAAAATCCTGAAAGTGATGTATATGATGCCTATAAGGCTTTTGCCATGGAAATTCTACAAGTCTTTGTAGAATTTAAAGATAAGATATATGAAACTTCCTTAGATGAGATATGTAAAATATTATTAGCATTTAACGTTCTATATAGTTATGATGATTTAGATGACTTAAAACTGTTAATAATAGACTTTGCTGATTATGCTATGAATAAACTAGATGAAAAAGATTATTATGTTGAAGAATTAGATACTGTATGCCTTTGCTCCATAGCATTATCACTATCTTATAAACATACAAATATCCTAGGTTTTTTTGACAAGACATCCGAAATCATTAACAAACTTTATGATTTATATGATGCTAAAAACGAAGCCTTTTATAAACTTTCTTCAAAGAAGGATATAAAGTATTCATGTTTTGATATTAACTTTTATTTTCTTGCCTTTGTTATTTATTCTGATATAAATGAAAATAAGTCATCATATAAAGATCTCATTTCTTCAATATATAAGAAATTTTTTATTTCTTCTGGCATAATAACAAGCTGGCCTGAGGCCCCTACACTTGACGACTATGAACGGTATCGAGGATATAGTTTAAAATCTACTGATATGCTTAATGAAACTTATTTTAAAATGTCCAACATTCCTACTCCATCAAGCAGCGGTACTGCTCCAATATTTATTAAATATGTAAATTACAATAAGAAGAAGGATGAATTTACAACAAGTCACATATCCTTCGACAGCTACAAAAACTTCTTTTTATTTTACTTATTTATTTTCTTCTTTAAAGATAAATGCATAAATAATCTATATAATTCTTCATATGGTACAGATCCATTCCCTTTAAATACAGAAACTATTCCTAACATTGATACTATTATAGAAAGCAACCCAATGTCTGATAAAGATATTTCTGATAAAGAAAATAAAAATAATATACCTAATAATCCTACCGATTTATCTGAAAATATAGATTATAATCTTAACAACTCATCAGCTGATATATTATCTAATGATATTGGTGAAGACTATTTATCATATAATGATATAACTAGAGAGGAGGATACTGAAGATGCTTTTGTAGTCGATGAAAAGAACGAGGATTAATGTATATAAGGTCTCTTTAATGAGACCTTAGACCTTATTTTCTTATAGCGCTAAAATTAATATTACCATTACAATCCAATGTTAATCCTGTAATATCATTATTAACTGCAATATTTTCATTATAAAATAGAAGTGGAAGAATGCTATATGAATTAAAAATATTATCTTCTATATTAAAATAATTTTCTTCCTGCCATGTTTCTATAGATAAATCTTCATTATACTCATCAATAACTCTATATACATCATCTTCATTCTTAACTTCCCAATTAAATATTATTAAATCATAATATCCCTCATCGATTATACCTTCTATATCTTCCTCATCTACTAACTTTACCACTAATGTATAGCTTGTATTTTCATCTATCCAATCAGAAATGATATTTACAAGTTCTTTATTATCAACATTATTCTCTGCTACTAAAATAATGCTTTCTTCATCTTTCCAAGAATTATCCATATTAGTAAGAACCTTTCTTTCCTGCAACTTATCAGCGCTGCTTTCTTCACCTCTATAATATTTTCCTTCTGCACAAATCATGGATGATTCATTGTTTTCAATATAATTCCTTATAGCAGAGTCTAATAATGAATATATTTTTTTTCTACCATTTATCGGTATAGCACTTTCATCCAAATTAAAGCTAGCATAAACTGCTTCATTGGAAGGTAATGTTATAAGCTTTCCCTGTTCCCTTAAGCGTTGCAATTGGTTTCTTGGTGGATTTACAACAATATCCCTATTACCTACCTCAAAGGCAGCTAATGCTACATCTTCTGATTTATCCTCTACTATGCTAAGAACTTTAGGAAGTTCTCCATTAGATTTTTCATTTCTATGTAATATAATTTTACTATCATCAATTGAGCTTATATAATAATCACCACTATACACTAAAGAGGTATAATTTTTATTAATAAACTCCCAACTTAGTACATTTTTTCTTAATCTATATTGAGGCTTAGATAGCTGTACTAAAAAATCATCATCAGTAGAATTTAAGCGCATTATCAAATTGTTACCTTGAGCCCATATGGCTACTGTCTCTTTAAAGTTACCTTCATTTTCTAAATATGCTCTTGCTCCATAGACATTCATAAGAGCTTCTATATCATCTTCATTTTCCTCAGTTAATATTTCCCTAAAGAACTGTACTAAATCATCAGCTGTTATGATTTTGCCATCACTCCAAAAAACATCATCTCTAATGGTAAAATTATATTGTATGCCATTATCAGTTACTTCCACACTCTTAGCTAATGCAGGCATCATCTTTCCTTGGCTATCTATTTCAATAAGTCCTTTGCTTACAGCACATATTATATCCTGTTGTCTAGTGTTAAGACTTGCTATGTTTCTCATATCATCTGGAATATTATTTATAGAGTATACTATATCATCCTTTTCAGCTTCCTTTCCATTATTCCCTTTATCTATAAACCCTAAAAGAAACACTACAGTGGCTATGGTTATTAATATTGTTATTATTAACCTCTTCAATTACGCCACCTCCTTCCAATAATAATAAGTATATCCATAACTAAATTAACCTAATCAGCCCCTTTATTTATTTCTTATATTTTTGTATAATTTTTATAATATATTAATTTAAAAATTTGGAGGTGCATTATGTCATCTGTAGTACAAGTTATGCAAATAATGTTTTATGGAGTAGCAACATTATTTATGATTTGCTTTATGATTATAGGAATATGGGCATTTGTTTTATATACAAAAATGTTTAAAAATAGCAGAATAAAAAACTATCTTCTACAAAAGATAAATGATAGTATTTCTTCTTTAAATGAAAAAAATAGCTACAATGATTTCCAAGATGAATCTTTTAACAATTCTTCATCTATACTTGAAGAATCTTTATTTGAAAAATCAAAAAGTGATGATATAGAGCCTGGAGACTCTCTTTATAAAATAACATAATAAAATGGCTGTATCATTTTGATACAGCCATTTTAAGCTACTTATATGATAAGAAATATTATATAATATATTTCCTTTATATCATCTTTTCAAAGTCATCTTCAGTAAGAACTGTTACTCCAAGTTCTTGTGCTTTTGTAAGCTTTGAACCTGCTTCTTCTCCAGCAATTACATAATCAGTTTTTTTGCTGACACTGCCTGAAACTTTTGCTCCTAAACTTTCAAGCTTAGATTTTATTTCAGATCTAGAATACTTCTGCATTGTTCCTGTCACTACTACTATTTTACCACTAAATCCACTTTCAATAACTTCCTTTTCCTCATAAATTGGATTTATTCCTAATTCTAAAAGTTCATTAATAGTATTAATAACTTTTTCTTCATGGAAAAACTCCAAGACACATTTAGCAACTATATCACCTACATCTGAAACTGAAATAAGTTCCTCAAAAGTAGCTTCTTTAAATCCATCAATAGACTTAAACTTATCTACTAAATCTTTAGCAGTCTTAACTCCTACATTTGGTATTCCTAATGCATAGATAAATCTATATAATTCTGGTGTCTTACTTTTTTCCACAGCATCTAATAAATTTTGTGCCTTTTTTTCACCAAATTTATCAAGAGTTACAAGTTCTTCTTTTTTAAGCTTATATAAATCTGCTATTGATCTTATATCAAGCTTTTCAAATAACTGTTCCGCAGTCTTTTCTGAAAACCCAGCAATATTCATAGCTTCTCTTGAAGCAAAGTGAACTATACTCTTAACCATTTGAGGTTTGCATGATAGAGTATTTTCACAGAAGTAATGCGCTCCATCTAAAACTAAATGACTTCCACAGGAAGGACATACTTTTGGTGCATTTATCTCTTTTGAACCTTCTATGGTAGATTCTACTACACCCATTATTTCTGGTATAACATCATTTGATCTACGTACAAATACATCAGCACCTATTCTTACACCTTTTCTTCTAATATCATCCATGTTATTTAATGTTGCTCTTTTGACGGTAACTCCAGCAAGTTCTATTGGTTCCAATATGGCCGTAGGCCCTACTCTTCCACTTCTTCCAACATTCCATTCAACATCTAAAAGCGTAGTTGTAGCTTCTTGTGCTTCAAACTTAAAAGCTATTGCCCACTTAGGGAACTTAACAGTATAACCTAATAGTTCTCTAGTTCTCATATCATCAACGGCTACTACCACTCCATCTATATCGTAATTTAAGTCAAATCTCATTGCTTCTATTTCTTTAATATACTTTTCTACTTCTTCTAAAGTAGTAGCATATCTTATATATTCATCCATTGGAAGTCCTTTTTCCTTGATAAATTTAAGCATTTCTTCATAATTCTTAAATGCATTTCCTTCTTTATATCCTACATCATAAAAAAATGCTGAAAGACCTCTTCTGGCTGTTTCCTTTACATTTAAATTTCTTAATGCTCCAGCAGCCCCATTCCTTAAATTCTTAAGTGGTGTTTCAGAAATGGAATTATACTTATCAAAAGCTTCCTGGGTCATTATTGCTTCACCATGAACTTCAAAAAGATCTCCGATGCTTGTCTTTAAAGGTATTTCCTTGATTGTCTTTACTTGAGCTGTTACATCTTCCCCTGTTTCACCTGTACCTCTAGTAGCTGCAACTTCTAATATTCCTTCTTCATTATAAGTAAGGTTTATGGTAAGACCATCAAACTTCTTTGTTATAACATATCTTAATGGAGGTAGGTTTTCACCTCTGTCATTCATTTCATTTACAAATTTAACATTTCTATTATGCCATTCCTTTATTTCTTCCATGCTTTGAGCCTTATCTAAGCTCCAAAGCCTTGCTTTATGAATATATTTTCTAAAGCCTTCTAAGACAACATCCCCTACCCTTTGAGTTGGTGAGTAAGGAAGTACATATCCTGTTTCATTTTCTAACTCTTTAAGCTCATCATACTTTAAATCATACTCCTTATCAGTGACTGATGGCCTATCTAATGAATAATACTCATAAGCATATCTATTTAAAAGTTCTACTAATTCTTCTATACGAGCTTTATTATCCATACTTACCTCCAAATTTCCTTAATTATAATACTTCTAATTTTGCTATAGACTGCATAAGGTTTTTAATTCCTTGACTATTAAATGCTATGGTAAGCTTCTTATCCCCATTTGAATCAGCTACTGCCACAACAGTACCTAGACCAAACACCTTATGTCTTACCTTTCTTCCTACAGTAATGTCTTCAGAAACTCCTGAAGTATTGCTATCTGATAAAGTTTTAGCTTTATTTGTCCCAAAGCCTCGGGCACCATTTGATGAATATCCACTTCTTATGCTATGAGGATTATTTCTCATGTCTTTTCCTGCCATCATTGCTCTTGTAGCATCTATGGCACTTCTCTTGGTTTCCATCACAACATATTCTCTTAAATTTGGTTTTATTTCTGCTATAAAGTCTGATTGTGGATATGAAACTGTTCTACCAAATACTCTTCTTACCTCTGCTGAAGTCATATATAGCATTTCTTTAGCTCTTGTTATACCAACATAACAAAGCCTTCTTGATTCCTCCATTTCTGTATCACTATCAAAAGAAGCTGCTCCTGGGAATAATCCATTTTCCATTCCTACCATAAATACTATTGGGAATTCAAGCCCCTTAGCACTATGTACTGTCATAAGTACTACTGCTCCATTATCATCATCTTCCTCTTCCAACTTATCTGTATCTTGTACTAATGAAACTTTTTCTAAATATGCAGAAAGACTCTTATCTTCACTTGTCTTTTCAAAATCAACAGCATCTGAAACAAGTTCCTTTAAATTTTCAATTCTACTCTTATCTTCTATATCCTTAGATGATTCTAACTCTTTTAAATATCCTGTCTTATTAAGTATTTCTTCTATTAAATGAGATACTGGAACTGTTTCGCTAAGTATTGCAAGCTCCTCCATCAATGACATAAATCCATCTATACCAGTACAATTTCTAGCTGTAAGAGTTGGTATAGTTCTTACTTCACTTAATCCATCCCAAAGACTTAACTCATAATTTTCCACAAAATCTAATACCTTACCAATGGTAGCATCACCAATTCCTCTTTTTGGTACATTAATAATTCTTCTTAATGCAATACTATCCTCTGGGTTTACAAGTACTTTTAAATAAGAAAGCATATCTTTAATTTCTTTTCTATCATAAAATCTAGTTCCACCTATAATTTTATAAGCTATACCAGCCCTTCTTAAACTTTCTTCAAAAATACGTGATTGTGCATTTGTTCTATAAAGAATAGCAAAATCTTTATTCTTTTTGCTTTGCTCACCTTTTAGCTTTGTTATCCTTGAAGCAACAAAACTTCCTTCATCTGTATCAGAATAAGCCCTATACACTTGTATTTTTTCACCTGGCTCTTGCTCAGTTCTTAATGCCTTGCTCTTTCTATTGGCATTATTTAAAATAACCACATTAGCAGCATCTAAAATATTTCCTTTAGATCTATAATTTTGCTCAAGCTTAATTACTTTAGCGTCTGGATAATCTTTTTCAAATCCTAATATTATTCTGATATCAGAACCTCTCCATCCATAGATACTTTGATCATCATCACCTACAACACAAATATTTCTATGCTTTTCTGCTAATAATCTTACTAGTTCATATTGAACTGCATTAGTATCTTGATATTCATCAACCATTATATATTGGAATTTTCTTTGGTAAAACTCTAATGTTTCTGCATCTTTTTTAAATAATTCTACAGTTTTAAATATAAGATCATCAAAATCTAAAGCATTATTTTCCTTTAATCTTTTTTGATACATCTTATATACTTCTGCTATCTTCTTTTCTCTAAAGTTTGATTCATGCTGTCTATAATACGAATCTGGAGATAACATATTATCCTTAGCTCTGCTTATCTTACCCATGATTTCTTGTTCAGAAATATCTTTATCATTTATTTGTAAAGCCTTTATACATTCTTTTAATAATGTCTTTTGGTCTGAAGAATCATATATAGTAAAATTCTTTTTATAACCTATCTTTTCAATTTCTCTTCTTAATATTCTTACACAAGTGGAGTGGAATGTCGATATCCACATATCTTCAGCCTTTTCACCAATTAACGAAACAACTCTCTCCTTCATCTCTTTAGCTGCTTTGTTTGTAAATGTTATGGCTAAAATCTTATACGGAAATATATTTAAATCCTCAATCATATGTGCCATCCTATGTGTCAGTACCCTTGTTTTACCTGAACCTGCTCCTGCTAAAATAAGCACTGGTCCCTCAACAGTTACAGCACCTTCATATTGTTCCTTGTTTAATAATGCTTTTAAATCCAAAAAACATCCTCCTCTCCAATTTATCATTGCTATTATATCACAATAGACTCTTTCTTATTATTATTGACATTTTTATTATATTAACTATATTATAATATAAAATTCTATTCAAACAAACGTTCGAATACAATTATTATTAAATTTTTCTTTAAAAATCTATTTTTAGACAACAAAAAACGCAACCATTGGGGCTAGGTTGCGCTTCAGCAATAAGCAATAAATAAAAAAGGGGGCTATTCATTCCTTTTATTTATCCTTGCAATAACATTATATAGAAGACATTTAAAAAAATCAATATGTTTTATATAAATATTTACATTTTTCCTAAAATGTGAATCTTACTATAAAAACATTAAAATTTATTCGTTAAAACCCTTTTAAAATTGCAATTTCTTCTTCTGTTAACTCTCTATATTCGCCTTCCTCTAAGTCTTCATCTAAAGGTAAAGTACCAAATTCGATTCTCTTTAAGTATGTAACCTTCTTACCTACTGCTTCAAACATTCTCTTCACTTGATGAAACTTTCCTTCTTGTATAGTCAAGACAATTTCAGAACCTTCTTCAGATGCTTTTTGTATCTCTAAAATTGCTTCCTTACATCTATATCCATCATCTAATGCTATTCCATGTTTAAATTTTTCAATATCTTCTTCTGTAACTTTTTCATTTATTTTAGCAAAATAAACCTTATCTACTTTCCACTTTGGCGATATTAGTCTATGATTCAAGTCACCATCATTAGTTAATAACAGAAGCCCTACTGTATCCTTATCTAATCTACCTACTGGAAAAGGTTCAAATACTTGATGTTCAACTTCTAATAAATCAATTACTGTTTCATCCTTATTATCAAAAGTTGCTGAAATAACTCCTGCTGGCTTGTTCATCATTAAATATATAAACTCTCTATAGAAAATTTCCTCACCATTTATAACAATTTTATCTTTTTCTGGATCAACTTTCATAGCACTATCTTTTATAGTAATTCCATTTACTTGAACCATTCCATTTTTAACTATCTTCTTAAGATCCTTTCTTGTTCCATATCCTAAATTAGATAATATCTTATCTATTCTTTCCACTTTCTATACACCTCGCATTTTTTCTTTAGCTAATAATAGACTATTCTAATTTATCCTATCTGTAAAGTTTTATCTTGCATAACTAATCAAGTATTTTACATAACATTTAATTTATGTTAAATTAATACAGTTAGTGTAATTTAATAAAAGACAGTTCATTAAGACCATCCTGTCTATAAACAAAACTAGGCATAAATAATAAAAAAGGGTTATTTTATTGTGCCATCTTTAGCAGAATAAAATAAATCTTTTTTTACTTTGGAGGAAAAAATTATGGATAATACAGCTATTGTTGTTTTCAGTGGAGGTCAAGATTCCACAACATGTTTATTTTGGGCTTTAGAAAAATTTGAAAGGGTAATTGCTGTTACTTTTGATTATAATCAAAGACATAAGCTAGAAATTGAATGTGCAAAAAATATAGCTAAGGATTTAGGTGTTGAACATCATATACTTAATATGGATCTTTTAAATCAATTAACTCCTAATGCCCTTACACGCAGTGATATAGATATTAAAAATGGTGAAGATGGTAATCTTCCATCAACTTTTGTAGAGGGTAGAAATATGGTTTTTCTTACCTTTGCAGCTATACTTGCTAAAGTAAAGGGTGCTAGACATATAGTTACCGGCGTATGTGAAACAGATTTTAGTGGCTATCCTGATTGTAGAGATATATTCATTAAATCATTAAACGTCACTACCAATCTTGCTATGGATTATAACTTTGTTATTCACACACCATTGATGTGGATAGATAAAGCTGCTACTTGGAAAATGGCTGATAAATATGGAAAGCTTGATTACGTAAGAAATAATACTCTTACATGCTATAATGGGATAATTGGTGATGGTTGTGGTGAATGTCCTGCCTGCATTTTAAGGAAGAGAGGTCTTGAAGCTTATTTAAATAATAAATCTTAGAAAATTGCTAAGGAGTGAAGATATAAAACTATCTTCACCCCTTAATTATTTCACTTTTTTTACATCCCCACGCCTTTCCATCATTACTATAAGGACTTTAGCATATTAGCATATAAATCTCATCTATATTTATTTTAAAAATCTTTTTATTACCATAAGTTTTTTATCACTATATGGTGGATACATCAGTGTGGTATTTAATACTCTACTCTTTTTAAGTACGCTCTTTCTATGAGAAAATGTCCTAAAGCTTTCTTCTCCATGATATGCTCCCATACCAGCATTTCCTACACCACCAAAGGGAAGATTTGAATTTGCCAAATGTAGTATTGTATCATTTATTGAAACTCCACCAGATGATATTTCATTTAACACCTTTTTTTCAACTCTTTTATCACTGGTAAATAGATATAATGCTAAAGGTTTCGGTTGTTTATTTATTGCATTTACAACTTCATTTAAATCACTATATTCCATTATTGGAAGTATAGGACCAAAAATTTCTTCCTTCATACAGGCTGCATTCCAATCCTTTACCTGAATTATCGAAGGAGCTATATATTTTTCTTCTTCATCATATTCCCCACCATATATCAAACCTTCTTTATCACTCTCCAATATATTACGCAATCTATTAAAATGTCTCTCATTTATTATACGTCCTAGAGATTCACTTACTTTTATATCATCACCATAAAAGTCATTAATGAATCTTTTCATTTCCTTAATGAGTTCATTCTTTATAGATTCATGAACCATTACATAATCAGGTGCCACACAAGTCTGTCCTGCATTTACTGTCTTTCCCCATATTATCTTATCTGCTGCACTTCTTATATTAGCACTCTTATCAACTATAACAGGACTTTTGCCCCCTAGCTCTAAGGTAACAGGCACAAGATTCTTTGCTGCTGCCTCCATAACAATTCTCCCTACAGCCGTACTTCCTGTAAAAAATATATAATCAAACTTAGAATTTATAAGAGCTGTATTAGTATCTATAGCCCCTTCCACAGCACATATATAACTTTCATCAAAAGCTTCACCAACAATCTTCAATATTACTTTTGCTACATTAGGTGCCATTTCAGAAGGCTTAATCACCGCACAGTTTCCAGCAGCTATAACGCCCACTAAAGGTTCCACAATCAATTGAAATGGATAATTATATGGTCCTATTATTAATACTGTTCCATATGGTTCACTAATAATAAAACTCTTTGCTGGCATTAAAAAGATTGGAGTCTTAACCTTTGTTGGCTTAGCCCATCTCTTTAAATTCTTCATAGCCTCTTCTATACTGTTATAGACAAAGCCCACTTCTGTAGCATATGATTCAACCTTATTTTTTCTTAAATCTAAATGTAATGCTTCAAATATTTCATCTTCATATCTTTTTATAGTATTTTTAAGTCTTCTTAGTGCTTTAATCCTAAATTCTATATTTTTAGTAACTTGTGTATTAAAAAAATTATTATGTTCTTCAAGTATATTTTCAACATCATAACTATTTAAGTCCTTTGTATTCATATCTATCATCTTCTTTCTTATATAATTATTCACTTTCTAAGCAAATCTAAACTTTTTGATTTGGCTATTCTCATAAAAAATTCATTAAATAAAATTTTATATCCTTCAAACCACAAAACATTCTTATTAAGTATATCACCTTTAAGAAAATTTTCATTTACTGATAAATTAATATATTATTAATCTCTCAAATATATATTTACATTGTTAGCTATTACAATTAATGGTATGATTGTTCATATGGAATTATTTGTATTATCAATTTGTACAAATATTAATTTAATATTTATAGGAGGATATATTTATGATATTTTATGGTCAAGAAACTGAAAAGGAAGAAAAAAAACAAGATGTTTCTAATATAGCTATGGAAAAGCTATTAAAATCTAGAACTATAGTGATTTCTGGTGAAATCACTCAAGCTTTAGCAGAAAAGGTAACTACTCAATTATTAGTTCTTGAACAAATGGGTGACGAGCCAATTAAAATATTTATCAATAGCCAAGGAGGGCATGTTGAATCTGGTGACACCATTCATGATATGATTAAATTTGTTAAACCAAAAGTAATAATTATAGGAACAGGCTGGGTGGCAAGTGCAGGAATTACTATTTATCTAGCTGCTGATAAAGAAAATAGATACTCTCTACCTAATACAAGATATATGATTCATCAACCAATAGGTGGTTTCCAAGGTCAAGCAACTGATATAGGTATTGAAGCTGAGGAAATTTTAAGAGTACGTAAAAGAATAAATACTATTATCAGTGAAGCTACTGGTCAACCATTTGAAAAAGTAGAGGAAGATACCGATAGAAACTATTGGTTAAGTACAAAAGAAGCCATTGATTATGGTTTGGTAAACAAGATTATTACAACTCATGCTGAATTTGAATATTAATATATAAGGGCAGTAGATAGATTTGTGTAAAATACAAATCTATCTACTGCCCCCTGAAGCCTTTATTTTAGCTAAATGAATAATGTAACCACCATAGTTGTACCAAAATCCTTTTTACTTTTACATTCTATTGTTCCATTTAGTAATTCAATAATTCTTTTGCTAATGGACAGCCCTAGTCCACTACCACTTTTCTTATGAGACTCTTCACATTGATAAAACTTATCAAAAATTTTATGAAGCTTTTTCTCTTCAATGCCTATTCCATTATCACTTATACTTACTGCAACACTTTTATCATTTAATCTTTTTACAGATATATCTATTTTACAATTATCACCGGAGTACTTAATTGCATTATCAATTAAATTTATCCATACCTGCTGCAACATATCAGCATCACTAAAAATACTTACCTTTTCCAAATTAATAGAAAAGTCTATTTCCTTCTCAGACCATTTTTCACTTAAAAGTATTATACATTTTCTAATCTGTTCATCTAATCTTATTTTTTGTACACTAGAAACAATTACTTGGCTATCTAGTCTTGACATATGAAGCATATTTTCACAAAGCCTAGAAATTCTCATTGATTCATTATTTATTACTTCTAAATATTCATGTATTTCATTTTCATCAATATTACCATCTAATAATATTTCAGTAAAACCTGTTATCGCTGCAATAGGCGTCTTTATCTCATGAGATACATTTCTCATAAAATCTTTTCGCATATAATCCATACCATCTAATTCAGCCACCATTTTATTTACATTTTTAGCAAGCTCATCAACTTCATTGATATATTCATATTCACAGTTAGTAGTATCTCTTCTTTTAATACTTACTTTAAAGTTTCCCTCTGCAACCTGCTTTACTGTATTACTTACATCAATTAAAGGTTTAGTTAAATGCCCAGCTCCAATCCATAAAGAAATCCAAGCAATTATTAGTGCTAATATTAAGATAAATATACATATTACAACTATGATTTCATTAGTTATCTGCCCTATATAAAATATATTAATAGTACCTATAATTACTAATGTAGAGATAATACATGAACTGATAAAAATTAAAATTGAAATAATGGATATATATTTTCTAAGGGTCCACTTATACTTTATTTTTCTACTCTCCATTTTACTTTCTTCCTTAATTATCATTATATCTTAGCTTTATACCCTAAACCTCTCACTGTTATTATTTCAAAATCATTACAATTTTCAAACTTTCTACGTAATTTTTTTATATGAGAATCTATTGTTCTATCATCTATTTCTGTATCCATACCCCATATTTCATCCATTAATTCCATTCTAGTAAATATTTTATTTGGGCTGCTTAAAAGCTTAAATATTAAATAAAACTCTTTAGGTGGCATATTATACTCTTCTCCATCATAGATTATTGTCAATGAATCGTAATCTAAAATAGTGTTACCTAGTATTAATCGTCTTTCGTTGGCAATTTTTGCTCTTCTTAAAAGTGCATTTACCCTTAAAATCATTTCTCTCATATTTATTGGTTTTATCATATAGTCATCTGTACCTGCTACAAATCCCTTTTCCATATCTTCAATTTGATTTTTAGCAGTAATCATTAAGATAGGCATGGTATAGTTAGCAATTCTTAAAGTCTTTGTTAATTCATATCCATCTATTCCTGGCATCATAACATCACTTATTATCAAGTCTATATGTTCATGCTCAAGTACTTCTAGTGCTTCTTCTCCATTAAAAGCACTAAAAACATTATAGGTTTCCATTTTTAACTTAGCACTCATCATTTTATTTAAATTTTCATTATCTTCAACAACTAAAATAGAAAACATTATTACTCACCTTCTTTAATTACTTTTTCCTCAAATACTATTAGTGAAATTATAATTTAAAAAGTAAATGGATGCAAATATATATGTTTGCATCCACTTACTATATTTTCTTTATTTTAATTTTTATTAACTAACTTGCTCTACTCTTTCCTTGTAGACTATTTTTTTCTACATCTAAAACAACATCTGCAATATTCATTGTTGATTTTCTATGAGATACAATGATTATTGTCTTATTTTCTTTACTTTCCATAAGGGATTTTAATATTATTCCTTCATTTAAACTATCAAGATTACTTGTTGGTTCATCTAAAAGAATCATTGGAGCATCATGTAAGAAAGCTCTTGCTATTCCTATTCTTTGCTTTTCTCCACCTGATAAGTTTCCACCTAATTCACCAACTTTTGAATCATATCCCTTTGGAAGACTCATAATAAAATCATGAATTGATGCTTTTTTAGCTGCTGCTATTATTTCTTCCATAGTAGCATTTTCTTTAGCTATCCCAATATTATTGGCAATGGTATCATTAAATAAATAGGTATCTTGTGTTACAAATGACTGCATTTTTCTTAAATCAGATGTATTTATTTCATTAATATTTTTACCACCAATAGTAATTGCACCATTATTTACTTCCCAGAATCTCATAAGAAGCTTTAATAAAGTAGATTTACCACAACCACTTTTTCCATATATACCAATTATGGTATTTTTCTTTATCTCCATATTAAAATCTTCTAAAATAACTTCATCGTCATAAGCAAACGAAACATTTTCTAACTTCATATCTGCAAACTCAACAGTTTCTTTTCCACTTACTTCTTCCACAGCTGGCTCTTCTTCTAAAAGGTCAAGCACTCTGTTTCCTGCAGCAATTGTATGGAATAAGTTATTAGATAAGTTACTTATAGCAACTACTGGTCCAAATGAACTCATTAAAGCAATTAATGGAATTATTACTTGTGTAAAATCTACTTGTCCTTTATTGTAAAAAATACATCCTGCAAATAACATAACCATACTGCATAATAGTATTGCTGTATCAGTAACTGCTCTATTGCTACCTTCTTGCTTTAATAAAAACTTTTGCTTTGTTTCAAGTTCATCAGTTCTTCTATTTATTTCATCTAAACGCTCTTTACCAACACCATATTGAATAATATCGTTTATTCCTCTTATACTACTTAAGAAATAAGAATTTAGATCTCCCAGTTCATCTCTATATTGCTGTCCTGTTTCATCTCCTTGGTTTGAAGACCATACAGGAATAATTACTCCAACAATAAAATATGCTACTAAAGCAATAGCTCCTAAAAATATATTATAACTTCCTATAAATATAGTCATAATAACTGAAGTTATAAAAGCTATAATAATTGGAGATATTGTATGGGCATAAAATACCTCTAATAATTCTGTATCTGTTGTAATTATAGAAATTAAATTTCCTTTATCTTTACCTTCTAATTTTGCTGGTGCTAGTTTGCGAAGTTTAATAAAAACTTTATGACGTATAAGTGCCAACAATTTAAAAGCAATATAATGATTTGAACCTTGCTCTGCATATCTTAAAATGCCTCTAAGTACTGCACATATAACTATACCAATAATTACTTGCTTTAATGAAAGTGCTGTTGCAAATCCTAAAATATTTAATAATCCTACTCCACCAAGAACTATGATAAATATAGCTGTAAGAAAACCTATAACTCCCATAGTTATAGCTGCGATCATTACATGTACTAGAGGAAGCACAAGGCCTATTAGCTTGTACATAACTTTTAAACCATTTCTATTCATTTACTGCTCCTCCTTTTCCATACTGTTCTAATTGTTTTTGTCTATTGTATAAACTAGCATATTCACCATTATTATTAATAAGTTCATTATGCGTACCTGCTTCAGCTACTTTTCCATCTTTCATTGCATAAATACAATCTGACTTAACAACATTTTGAAGGCGGTGAGAAATTAAAATTACTGTTTTTGTTTCTGCTAGTTTATTAATTACTGCCATTATTTCATTTTCACTTTCTGCATCTATATTAGATGTAGCTTCATCGAAAATATATACTGGAGTATCATGAAGAATTGCTCTTGCCAAGTTTAATCTTTGCTTTTGTCCACCTGAAAGGTTAGAACCTTGTTCTAAAAGCTTAGTATTAATACCATCTTGCTCATTCATGAACTCAAGAAGATTAACTTTACGTAACGCTTCCTCCATTTGTTCTTTAGTTGCATCATTTTTACCCATACGAAGATTTTCTTCCACTGTTCCTTTAAAAATATTTGGATTATGAGTAACTAATGTTATATTTTTCATGATACTTTCTTCTTTAATATTAGAAAGCTCTTTTTCACCTATATGTATATTGCCACTATAGCCTTTATTTCTTCCCATTATAATATTAGTAATAGTACTTTTACCACAACCTGATTCACCAACTATAGATACAAATCCTTTTTCACTAATATCTAAATCAACACCATTTAAAATACTTCTTTCTTCATCATAAGCAAAGCCTACATTTTTAAATGATATTGCTAAGTTATTTTCATCAATTACTTCTGTCTTTTCTTCACCTTCATCAAGGTCTAATATTTTAAATATTTTCTTACTTGCTGCCATACCATTCATAGCTATATGGAAGAATGATCCTAATAATCTAAGAGGTATAAAAAATTCACTAGACAACATTATTATTGCAAATAATCCCCCAATTGTAAGATTACCCTTAGAAAACTCCAACAACGCAACAATTATTCCTAATCCTGCTCCTCCATAAGCAACTAAATCCATCACACTTATAGAGTTTAATTGCATTATAAGTACTCTCATAGTAATTTTTCTAAACTGCTCTGCATCTTTGTCCATTTCTACAGTTCTTCTAGCATCTGCTTCATAAATCTTTAAAGTAGTTAATCCTTGTAAATTTTCCAAGAAGCTGTCTCCTAAACCTGTATATATTCCCCAATATTTTGCTAGTAACTTTTTAGCAAACTTTTGTACTGCCACTATTGATATTGGAATAAGTGGTACACATACTAAAAGAACAGCTGAAGCCTTGATATTAACAAATGCTAAAATAATAAATAACGTAACAGGTGCAGCTAAACTGTAAAATAATTGTGCTAAATATTTACCAAAGTAAATTTCCAGCTGCTCTACTCCTTCTCCTGAAACTTGTACTATTTCAGCTGTAGGTATCTTATCCTCATATGAAGAACCTAACCTTAATAACTTATTATAAATATTTTCTCTTAATGTCTTCTTCACATCTGCTGCTGCATAGAAACTTGCATTACTTGATTTCTTATAACAAAATGATCTTATTATTACTACAAGCAAATCAATTACAACTGCTATAATTACCATATTGGTATTTATACTGTCATTTAACAAGTTTTCTAGTAAATATGCAAAAGAGAAAATAAATACTACATTGCATAAAAGTGCAATCCAATTCCAGATTACCATTTGAGCAACATACTTTTTAGAATCTTTAAGCAAATTCATTAATCGTTTGTTAATCATTGTATCCCTCTTTCCTTTAAAGTTATTTTCAAAGAAATGGTAAATTTTCAATGTTCCCATTTCTAAAAATTATCTTTATCTTTTCTAACACTTTATTACTTATAAAATTATAAAGAATAAATATGACTTGAATATGACCATCATTCTCAATTAGATGTTTTTATAAATTAAATTAAATAAAAAACACAGCTATTTTTTTTAAATAAAACTGTGTTTTTAGCTTATTTGCTATAAATATTTATCCATGTTAATAATCTATTATTAGATAGTTTATCATTTTATTTATAGCACTTTTATTATTTACTCCTTAAAAATATTCAAAGTTTATTCCTTAATTATCAATTACCTTTATGTAGTTTCATTAAAAAAACTGATATTTCCCTATACTCATTAACCATATGATTTAAGGTTTCAATAATATCTCTATTAGCATCAGAAGCTTCTATTTTTCCTATTACCTTATCACCTTGCTTTACTCCCATATCCATTGCCTTAACTGCATTTTCTAAAACCTCTTCATCATCAGTTATAAGTGCATCTTTTAATTTGCTAAAAAGACTGCCAATCTCTTGTCCTATACCCAATGATTCATCAACTTCTCCACCTAATTTATCTATTTGTGAAACTACTATTTCCTTTTGAGATGCAAAGGTAGAAAGTATCTTTTTAAATTCATTTTTTAAATCCTGACTTTCTAGCTTTTCTTCATAAGATTTAAAAGTATCAGATCCCATATTAATTCCCACTAAAAAATCGTTTAATAATTTAATAAGTTCACTATTATCCATTACATTCACCTCTTGATAGTAATTTTTCAAATTTTTAAATTATTTATTCATTTTTTTAATTTTATTATAAAAAAGTGGCTTTCGCCACGCTCCCTTCGG
>NZ_FR886598.1:0-2902 GCF_000436575.1 Clostridium sp. CAG:265 | reverse complement strand
CCAACAAAGAACTTATGCAGGAGTTTGAGAAAGCTTTAGAAGATAAATCCTTTGGATATGTATCAGTAAAATTGAAGAATTAAGATAAAATATACTTTTATGCAAAAGAAATGCAAAATACTGACTTGAGATTTAAATAAGTCAGTATTTTTTATGCAAATAAACATAATAAATACTATAAATTTTTATAAGTGTATTACGATAATTAGTTAAAGGGAATATTCATAAGGGAGGTAAGAGACATGAATATTAACGGAGTAAGAACACAAGGAATTGCAAATATATATGCTTCTAATGGAGCAAAAAGAATAAAGGAAACTAATACAGATATAGGAAAAGATAAAATTGAAATATCTGAATTAGGAAGAAATTTAAGTATGTATGATAATGTAGATTTTAATATAGATAATAGTGCTAAAATAGAAGAGCTTAAAGCAAAAATCCAAAATGGCACTTATAATGTAGATGCTAAATTAACAGCACAAAGTATTTTAAATAATATAAAAGAAGGAAGATGAATAAATGATAAATAATCTTATAGGTATTATTCAAAAAGAAACAGAAGCATTAAAAGGGCTATTGGTAATTTTAGAAAAACAATATAAGAGTATCATAAATAAAGAAACCTTTGAACTAGATGCAATAGTAGATGAAATAAAACTAGCTAATAGAGAAGTAGCTAAGCAGGAAGTTGAAAGAAGAAAGCTTCTTAATGGAAAAAAAGTACAAGATATAATTAATGAAAGCGGAAATAAAGAGTTAGACAGAGTTTATAGAGAAATAAAAATGGTTTTAGAAAGTATTAAACATCAAAATGAAACCAACGACTTATTAATAAAACAACAATTGGTTTTTACAAATAGAATGTTAAATATAATAAATCCTAAAAGAGAAAAAGGAACTTATAATTCCTATGGAAGATTATAAAATAAAAGGAGAATTTTAATATGGCAAGTATATTTTCTACATTTAACACAGCAAAAAGTGGACTGACGGTACATCAAAGTGGAATCAATGTTACATCTCATAACATTGCCAATTCATCTACAGTAGGGTATTCAAGACAAAGAGCAAAAATACAGACATCAAGACCTATTACATTAGGAGCAGAAGCAGGGCAAGTAGGTACAGGAGCTCAAATTTCAGCCATTGAAAGAGTAAGAGATTCTTTTTTAGACTATCAAGTGAGAGTTGAAACAGCAGAACTTGGTAAGTATTCAACAAAGTTAGATTACTTATCACAAGTGGAAGGGATTTTTAATGAACCTTCAGATACAGGAATTTCTACAGCACTATCAGATTTCTTTGATGCTTTTCAAGAATTATCAAAGCAAAGTACAAGTTCCAGTACAAGAGTTGTTGTTACTCAAAAGACAAAAACTTTATGTGATTTATTAAATAACACATATTCAAAACTTGAAAAATTACAAGAAAATTCAGTAGAATCACTTAAAAATAGTGTAAAAGAAGTTAATAGTATATTAGAGCAATTAACAACAGTAAATAATCAAATTAGAATTGCTAGTATAACAGGTGATAATCCAAATGACTTAATGGATAGTAGAGATAATCTGTTAGATGAATTAAGCAGTAAATTTGGTATAGATGTTGATAAAACTCAATTTAATGGTAATGATATTACTGCTACTGGAATTGGAGCAAATTTAAATCCATTAGTTAATTCAGAACCTAATGGTGAAGTAACAAGATTATCATTTATTTCAGAAATTAAAGCTAATAATAATGGGACTCATACAATAAGCTACTTTGTTAATGGTGATACTGAAAAACCTAAAACTATAACTGTATCAGGATTAGCAGCCACTGAAGTAGATACTTTAAAGAAAACAAGAATATTACTTACAGATGGCAATGGAGAAATGCTTGATGGTCAAGGAAATATAGTGAAAGATGGAGGAACTATAGCAAATCCTATTGAAAAGTTTATACCAAAATCAGGAGAAATAGCTGGAGCTATAGAAGCTCAAGAAAGTATTGGAAGTTATATGAATCAATTAGATAAAATGGCTAAAGGGTTAGCATTATCAGTAAATGCTATTCACAGTGGTTCAATGGATTCTAATATAAAGGATACAACTAAAACTTTAGACTTTTTTGTAGCTTCTGATGGAAAAGATGAAGCAGGTATAAGTGCTAAAAATATTTCAATAAATGCTTTAATTTTAGAAAATCCTTCATTTATTAACACTAAAGAAAATGCTAATGCAGGAGAAGGAGATGGAAGTAGAGCCTTAGCTATAGCACAATTACAAAGCACATTAATATCTATAAGCAAAATAGATAGCACTACAACAAGGGCTCAATTATGTAAGTTTACCAATGGTAGCACTATGTCATTAGTTAATGATGTTGCCAGTGGAACAAAGGTTGAGTCATACTTCCAAGATGTAGTTGATAAATTAGGAGTTGAAGCACAACATGCCAAGAGAGTTGTTTCTAATGAAGAAGATTTATTAAATTCATTAGATTTAAACAGGCTTTCAGTTTCAGGTGTTTCACTGGATGAAGAAATGACTAACTTAATTCAATATCAAAAGGCATATAGTGCCAATGCAAAAACAATAACTACTGTTAGTGATATGTTAGATATTATTTTAGGATTAATTTAAGGAGAAAAATTATGAGAGTTACAAATCAAATGATGAGCACAAGTTATTTAAAAGATTTAAACAGAAATTTAAATAATTTAAATACTTTACAGACACAACTTACAACAGGTAAAGAAATAAATAAAGCATCGGATAATCCATTTAAAACTGCTAGAATAATGCAAATGTACTCAGATATATCTGCTAATAAACAATACAATGAAAATATTAAAGATACTATAAGTTGGTTAGACACAACAGATACTGCATTAAATCAGTTAGGAAGTACATCT
>NZ_FR886597.1:0-577 GCF_000436575.1 Clostridium sp. CAG:265 | reverse complement strand
TTTTATATTAACTATATTCTGTTCAATTTTCAAAGACCATTTTATCTTGTCGCTCTCAAGCGACTTCTTTATCTTATCATCAGTTAAAGCTTATGTCAACACTTTTTTTAAAACTTTTTTTAAATGTTTTTTAGTGTTTTGCTTTGTCTCTGACGACTTCTTTATATTATCATCACTAAAAACTTATGTCAACATATTTTTTAATATTTTTTATAAAAAACTCATATTTAGATATTTTTCTTAATCTTCAAGAACCAAAACTTTAAATTAACTCCAATGTCCTCCTTATTATGACTTAAAGTTATCAATATTAATTTTAAAATTGTTCTTTAATGATATTATCTATAATGGTATTATCTATTTTTATTATAAATAATTATTTTTAAAACAAAAAAGCTGTGAACTAATTCACAGCTTTTGGTGGAGATAAAGGGATTCGAACCCTTGACCCCCTGCGTGCAAGGCAGGTGCTCTCCCAACTGAGCTATATCCCCATATTACCTGGCAACGTTCTACTCTCCCACACAGTCTCCCATGCAGTACCATCGACGCTGTAGAGCTTAACTTTCCTGTTCGG
>NZ_FR886596.1:0-812 GCF_000436575.1 Clostridium sp. CAG:265 | reverse complement strand
CATGAAGGTATTATCAATAATAAATCTTAAAGGTGGAGTAGGAAAAACTATATCATCAGCTAATATAGGTTATATACTGGCTGAATTACATAATTATAAAGTTTTATTAATAGATAATGATAAGCAAGGAAATTTAAGCAAAATATTTAATAGACATAATTATGAACTTCCTGGAGTGGAAGAAATAATGACAAATAGAAATGTTGATGTATTTGATTTAATTCAAAATACAGAATATAAAAATTTAGATATTATATCAGCTAATATGAAGTTGCTTGCTGCAAATTTAGAAGTAATGTTAGATCAAGTAAGACCACAGCAAATAAGAATAAAACAAGCTATAAAACAAGTAGAGGAGTATTATGATTACTGCATAATAGATAATGCTCCAGACATAAATATATCGACAATAAATGCATTGGTAGCTTCAAATGAAGTGATGATACCTATTAAGATAGATGAATTTGCTTTTGATGGACTTAAAGAACTTGTAGATCAAATAAATAATACTAAAGTTGATTTAAATGAAAATTTAGTATTTAGAGGGTGTTTTGTGACCTCATATGTAAACAATGAAGTTAATAGGCAAGGTAAAGAGTGGCTTAAAGAAAGTAATTATAAGGTATTTGATAGCCACATAAGAAGAACTGAAAAGATAGATGAAAGTACATTTGCTAAAATGCCAATAAATATTTATTCAAAAAGATGTGGAGCAGCAGTAGATTATAAAAGATTAGTAGCAGAGTATTTGAGTTAATATTTATTTAGTAATTAAATAATGAATAAATTGAGTGTATTGCGAAGGAAGTGAA
>NZ_FR886595.1:58151-60693 GCF_000436575.1 Clostridium sp. CAG:265 | reverse complement strand
ATATAAATGCTAGTATAAATCTACTGAAATTAGCAATGTAATTTTGGTATTATATTGAGGTAGGAACTACCTTGTTAGCTTGGGTAAACTTGTACTGTTGGGTATATTGACCAAGAAGCTCCCACTTCTATAAGTGGCGAGTAGTTCACGAGAACACGTAAAAGCTATGAAAGAAGCTATTGCTGATGGTGTAAATTTTATAGGATATACTTCATGGGGATGCATAGATTTAGTATCAGCATCAACAGAGGAAATGAGCAAAAGATATGGATTCATTTATGTAGATAAAGATAATGAAGGTAATGGAACATTGGAAAGAAGAAAGAAAAAAAGCTTTTACTGGTATAAAAAAGTAATTGAATCTAATGGAGAAAAACTTGAATAATAATGAATGATGAACTAATGATTGTTATGTAATATATGAATAAATAAGTTTTTCTTGTATTATTATTATTATAGATATGTTATATTAAATGAGCAGTTGGTACGTAAAGTGCTGATAAATGATAGAGACTGGTTTGTCCTCGCCGGGTTACCAGTCTCTATTTTTTTATATTAGTATTATACTAAATAATTATTATAAATCAAAAGTGAAAAAATTATTAAGAAAAAATTAAATAATATTTGCGTTGCAGCACTTTTCATAAAATTCAATAGGACCTGCGTTTTTTATAATTACTATTGAATCACCTCTTAGCTTCATATCCCATAGACATTTGTTCAAAAGGATTTTACCAATAGAGTGTTTTCTAAAATCTTTCAGTACACCAATAGGACCAAATATGCTAGTACCTAGAATATCATATGAACTAAAACCAATTATGTGGTCATTAATTAGTACAAGATAAATTGGTATATTATTTGAAGGAAAGATAGATACCAATGAATCAGCCCATATAGAATTAAAATTTTCTTTTACAAAATCATATATTATATATTTATCTTTATTCAGTGCCTTTCTTATAACAAAATTCTTATTTTGTTTATTATTAAATGAATAAATATTTCTTAAGTCAACTAGTAAGTCTTTGGAGGTGTTACAAAACTTTTGTAGATAATGAATCTCTTCTTTGGTAAGGGCAGCAGTTACTTCACTAGGTATTTTTATTAATGCTTTTAGAACATAAATTTCAGTGAGATACGTTTGTTTTCGTTTATTCATAATTTGCAAGGATTCAGTTAGAATTTCTAAAGTACTGTCACTTATTGGTGTGATGAAAAATTGATTTTTATTCCCTTCAATATTTCTAGGGAGATTTAGAGCCATTTCTTTATACTTATGGAGCTTATGAAGAAAATGGTTATTTAAATCCTTTATGATGCCGGTATTTTCTAAGATTAGAGCTATAAATATATCTATGGGAAATATGACTTTTCGCTCATTTAATGAATTTTCTGTAATATTAAATATTTTAAGAAGCTTATTGGTAATATTAAAATTATTCATAAATTACACCTCTTTTATAATTGATAATGGACTTTTATTCAAAATTATCACAATTTTGTGTCTTGATTATCTATAAAATCAAAGTATTGATAATGGACTTTTATTCAAAATTATCCATTATCAACTATCAATTACAAAAGTATATGGCTTATTGGCATAATGGAAATGCCAAGGAAAATAGATAACAATGATAGTTTTATGTGACCGTATGAGCGTGATGATGGAATAAGTTCTGCCAGTGATATATAAATCATAATGCCACAGACTACAGCAAAAATTATGCCAAGAATAAGTTCATTAATAAATGGTTTTAAGAATAAAAATGATAAAAATGCTCCTAGTGGTTCAGTCATTCCAGACCAAAAGGAATATTTAATTGCTTTATATCGACTACCAGTTGAAAAATATATAGGCATAGCAATGGCAATACCTTCAGGAATATTATGCAAAGCTATAGCAAAAGCAACAGATATTCCTAGACCAATATCTTGGTATCCAGAAACAAAGGTAGCAATTCCTTCAGGGAAGTTATGTAGCATTAAAGCAATTGTAGATACTAAACCAACCCTGAATAGACCATAGTTTTTATTGGACTCTTTGAGAGAGTTTTTTTCATCATCAGGTAAGAAACTATCAATTAAAAAAGCAATCAATCCACCAATAAGTAAAAAGAGAATAGACCAAATCACTCCTTGAAATTCCCCATGATATTTAGAGATAGATTCTTCAGCAGTGGGAAATAAATCTGTAAATGATACGGTAATCATAACTCCTGCCGAAAATCCCAAGGAGAATGTTAAAAATTTTTCATTTTTTGTTTTATTAAAGAACACTATGATAGCTCCAATAACTGTAGATAATCCTGCTAAAGTAGATAAAAGTAAAGGAATAAAAGAATATTTATCAATCATTTTAATGTACCCCATTGTAATTTATTACATAAGTATATTATGATTAATATATAAAAAAAAGAAGTTAATAATAAATATTTCGTAAAGATAAAGGAGAGCAGTTTATGATAAAGCTTATTGCATCTGATATGGATGGAACATTAATTAATAGTAGTCACCAAATATCATCAGGAAATTTAAGTGC
>NZ_FR886595.1:0-58048 GCF_000436575.1 Clostridium sp. CAG:265 | reverse complement strand
TATGGTTAAACCATTTTTAGATAAGTATGAGTTGAAATGCGAAGCTATAGTTATGAATGGGGCTGAATATAGAGATTGTAATGGAGAAGTTATAGAATCTATAGGAATTGAAAAAAGTAAAGTAAAAGCAGTTATAGAAGAAATATTAAAGGAAAGCAGTATAGTTGATATATATACTAGTGAAGGTATTTTTACTACAAAATATTCAAAGGAAGATTTTGATAATGCTGTAAATAGAATTAAAGAATTTAATAAAGAAATGACAAAAGATAATATAATCAAATTATTAACTGAGATAAGAGAAAAAATGATAGAGTTTCATATAGAAGATATTGATAAAATGATAAGTTCAGAAATTGTATTTTATAAGATAATAACTTCTCATAAAGATAAATATATTATAAGAAATTTGAAGAAGAAAATAAATGAAATAGGTGGTTTAGCAGTTGCTTCAACTTCAGAATATGATATAGAAGTAAATGATATACAAGCACAAAAGGGATTAATATTAGCAAAAGTAGCAGAGATGAAGGGCATTGAAAAAGATGAGGTTATGGTCTTAGGAGATAGCTTTAATGATTATTCAATGTTTACTGAATTTAAAAATTCATATGCAATGAAAAATGCAATAGATGAGATAAAGAAAATAGCTACATATGTAACAGAGACAAATAATAATGATGGGGTTGGCAAGGCTATAGAAAAAGTATTAAATATGCAGTAATTTTTATGAGACATTTATAAGGATATATATTAGTAAGACATGGATAAACCATATAGAATACAGATGATGAGCCAAAGGTAGAAAAACTTTAACTTAACAGAAAAGGCAATGGATAATTAAAAAATGGATGATTATAAAGCTTTTACAAGCTTTTAATAATTATCCATTATCATAGTGTATGCTAAAGCCGTTATTGTTTTAGCATCAATTATTTCACCGCTTTTAATCATATTCTTAACTTCTTCAAGAGTAAAAATTTCTACTTCTGTAAACTCATCAAAATCTTCATGTTTTTTTGATAGAGAAAGATTTGTTGCTTTATAAATATAGAGTAATTCATCACAATATCCAGGAACAATAGCAACAGTTCCAAGATGAAATAATGAAGAAGCTTGATAACCTGTTTCTTCTTCTAGCTCTCTATAAGCACAATTTTCAGGAGATTCATCAGAAGATAATTTTCCAGCAGGAATTTCATAAATGACCTTATCAATAGATTTTCTAAATTGTCTTATTAAGATTATGTGATTTTCATCTACAAAAGGAATTATTCCACAAGCACCAGGGTGTTTAATAATATCTCTGTTAGCTTCATTGCCATCAGGCAGTTGAACTTTTACCTTAGTAAATGTTAGATAATCACCTGTATAGACTATTTCTTCACTTAACGTTTTTTCATAAAGATTCATGTAAAAAGACCTCCATAAAATTATATAAAGATTATATCATGTTAGAAAAAATAAGGATATAGAAAATACTCCAAAAGTAAATGTAAAATATGTTGCTATATTTGGGGAAATAGATATAAAATAAATCATAAATATAAAAACGAAGGATGGTGCATATGAAAGTTATAATTATTGGTGGAATTGCGGCTGGAATGAGTGCTGCTGCAAAATTAAAAAGAATGTCACCTAATGATGAGGTAATAGTATATGAAAAAGGAGATATAGTTTCATTTGGAGCTTGTGGACTGCCATATTATGCAGGTGGATTTTTTGATGACTCTAATGAAATGATAGCAAGAACTGCTGAAGAATTTAGAAAAACAGGAATAAACTTATTTACTAATCATGAGGTTTTAGAAGTAGATTTTGATAATAAAAAATTAAGAGTAAAAGATTTAATTCAAAATATGATTATTGAAGAGAGCTATGATAAGCTGATGATTGCTAGTGGTGCTTCAAGTATAATTCCACCTATTAAAGGAATAGATTCAGAAAATGTTTTAACACTTAAATCAATGGATGATGGTAATAAATTAAGAGCATTAATGGAAAATGAAAACTTAAAAAGAGTTACAGTAATAGGTGCAGGATTTATTGGTGTTGAAGCCGTAGAAGCAGCTAAAAAGAGAGGAAAAGAAGTAACAGTTGTTCAACTACAAGATAGAATTTTAGCAGAGGTTTTCGATGAAGAAATAACTAATTTATTAGAAGAAGAAATCAGAAAGCATGATGTTAATTTATTATTAGATGAAACTGTTATGGAAATAACTACAGCTGGTAAAGCAACTAATATTAAGACTAATAAAAGAGAGTTTGAAACAGATATAGTTATTGTGGCTACAGGATTTAGGCCAAATACTGCTTTTGTGAAAAATGAAAAATTAGAAATGCTTAAAAATGGTGCAATAGTTGTTGATAAGTATGGAAGAACTTCAATAGAAGATGTATATGCAGCTGGAGATTGTGCAACAATCAATAGTGTAATAACTAATAAGCCTGTGTATGTGCCATTGGCAACTGGTGCTAATAAACTTGGAAGAATTGTTGGAGAAAACTTAGCTGGTGCCAATAATGAATTCCAAGGTTCTCTTGCATCAAGCTGTATAAAGGTTATGGATATGGAAGCAGCTAGAACAGGACTTTCTGAAAAAGAAGTTAAAGCTTTAGGATTTGATTATAAGACTAAGTTTATTACTGATATGAATCATACTAGCTATTATCCAGGACAAACAAAGATATATGTTAAACTAATTTATGATGCTCATACAAAAGTTATTTATGGAGGGCAAGTTGCAGGATACAAAGATGCAGTTCAAAGATGTAATGTAATAGCTACATGTATATTTGCTAAGATGACAACTGCACAATTAGGAATGCTTGACTTAAGTTATGCACCTCCATTCTCAAGAACATGGGATGTATTAAACGTAGCAGGTAATGTAAGTAAATAAAAAGTAGTAGTTAGTATTAATTAATTATTTTAGTATCTGTTATATGTACAGTTGTTTTCTTTCATTGAATATTCATAAAATTAAATATAAAGAATTAAATAATTAATAAAAACAAATAATAAATATAAAGTAAGAATGTTTAGTTATATTAGTTCGAAAGGTGATTATATGATGAAAGAAGGTACAATTAGAATAATTCCACTTGGTGGATTAGGTGAAATAGGGAAAAATATCACAGCCATAGAATATGAAGATGAAATAATAGTAATAGATTGCGGAATAGCTTTTCCAGATGAAGATATGTATGGAGTGGATTTAATAATTCCAGATATAACTTATTTAGTTAATAATAGAAAAAAAGTTAAAGGATTCTTTTTAACCCATGGACATGAGGATCATATAGGAGCTCTGCCATATATACTTAAACAGTTAAATGTTCCAGTATACGGGACAAAACTCACATTAGGTTTAGTAAAATCAAAATTAGAAGAGCATAATATTTTAAATGAAAGCACTCTTATAAATGTTGAAGCAGGAGATATGGTAGCCTTTGATAAGATAAAGATAGAATTTATTAGAGTTACTCATAGTATTGCTGATTCATGTGCATTAGCAATATATACAGAAGTAGGTACAATTCTACATACAGGAGATTTTAAAATTGATTATACTCCTATTGATGGTAAGGTAATAGATCTCCAGAGAATTTCTAATTTAGGTAATGAAGGAGTTTTGTTATTGATGGCAGATAGCACAAATGTTGAAATTCCTGGATATTCGCCATCAGAAAAATCAATAGAAAAGACTTTAAATACTCTTTTTGCCAATAGTAAAGGAAGAATTATAGTTGCTACATTTGCATCTAATATTCATAGAATGCAGCAAATAATACATTTATCTCTTAAGTATAAGAGAAAGGTATCTTTTAGTGGTAGAAGTATGGAAAATATATCAAATGTAGCAAGAGAGTTAGGATACTTACATATACCAGATACAGATATAATAAATTTGGATGATATATCTAAATACTCCAATGAACAAATAACAATAATAACCACAGGAAGCCAAGGAGAGCCTATGGCAGCACTGGCAAGAATAGCTTTTTCAAGCCATAGAAAAATTAGCATAGAGCCCAAAGATACATTTATTATTTCTGCATCCCCCATACCAGGAAACGATAAATTGATATCTAAAGTTATTAATGAATTATTTAGAAGAGGAGCAGAAGTTATTTATGATGATCTAGAGGAAGTACATGTGTCTGGTCATGCTTATAAAGAAGAATTAAAGATGATTCATACCATAGTGAAACCTAAATACTTTATGCCAGTACATGGTGAATATAGGCATTTAAAGCATCATGGAGATTTGGCTGTAGATATGGGAATGCCTAGAAAGAATGTCTTTATTTTAGAAACAGGTCAAGTTTTAGAATTAACTAAAGATAGTTGTAAAAAAGATGGAAAGGTAAGGGCAGGGGCAGTATATGTAGATGGACTAGGAGTAGGTGATGTTGGCAATATAGTACTTAAAGATAGGAGAAATCTAGCACAAGATGGTATGGTTATAATAGTAGTTACCATAGAAAAAGAGACGTTAAGTATTGTTTCAGGACCTGATATTGTTACTAGAGGATTTGTATATGTTAAGGAATCAGAAGAGCTGATAAAAGTTGTAAAATCATTAGCAACAGAAGAGTTAACAAAGTGTTTAGATAAGGAAATAATTGAATGGTATGTATTAAAGGGCAATGTAAAGAGAACTGTAGAAAATTATATTTATGATAGAACTAAAAGAAGACCTACCATTATACCTATAATAATGGAAGTATAATCAATGATAAGGAGTGAAATATTTAAGAAAGATATCTCACTTCTTTTATTTTTAGGTTATACTAGATAGATGAAAATATATTTAATGAAGAGGTAAAGATAGTGGAAAATGGATTTGAAAAATATAAAATAAGTGAAGAAATTAAGAAATCTATAGATGCTATGGGGTATAAGAATCCTTCTGATGTGCAGAAAAGAGTTATTCCTGAAGCATTAGAGGGTAAGGATATAGTGGTGAAATCACAAACAGGTAGTGGAAAGACAGCAGCTTTTGCCATACCAGTATGTGAAAAGGTAATATGGGATAATACTAAGCCGCAAGCCTTGGTATTAACGCCTACAAGAGAACTTGCCATACAAGTTAAAGAAGAAATTCAGAGCTTAGGTAGATTAAAAAGAATAAGAGTGGCAGCTATATTTGGTAAACAGCCTTTTTCAGAGCAGATAAGAGAGTTAAAGCAAAGAACTCATATAGTGGTAGGTACTCCAGGTAGGGTGATTGACCATATTGAAAGAGGGACATTTGACATAACAGGTATAAACATATTAGTAATAGATGAAGCAGATGAAATGCTAAATATGGGCTTTGTTGATCAGGTAAAATCTATTGTTTCAAAACTTAATGATAAAAGACAGACAATGTTATTTTCAGCAACAATGCCAGAGGAAATTCTAGATTTAAGTAATAGTTATATGAATAATCCTGAAAATATTGAAATTAAGGCTCAAAAGCTGATAACTGATAAAATTACCCATGAGTTATATAAAATAAATGAAGAAGATAAATTAAATGAACTGCGTAAGGTATTGATAAAAGAAATACCAGAAGGGGTAGTTGTGTTTTGTAAAACAAAGGAAAATGTAGATAAAGTAGCAGAAAATCTTAAGAGAAAAGGATATTCAGTTGATAAGATACATGGTGGAATGATGCAAAAGGATAGAATGGCTACCATGGAAAGATTTAAAAAAGGATTCTTCAGAATACTTGTGGCTACAGATATTGCAGCAAGAGGAATCGATGTTGAAGGTCTTACTCATGTAATTAATTATGATCTTCCAGTGGAAAAAGAAGCATATGTACATAGAATAGGGAGAACAGGAAGAGCAGGATCTAAAGGAAAGGCCATAAGTTTAGTAAATCAGTATGAAGGTAGACTTTTAGGGCAAATCCAAGAGTACATAGGCTTTGAAATTAATGAGATTGAGCCAATATCAAATAATGAAATAAGAGAAAAAGAAGCAAGTGCCAACAAGCTAAAAACAAATCCTAAGGCTAAAAAAAATAAGACTAAAGAAGTAGAAAAAGCAATCACTAAGATATATTTAAATGGTGGTAAGAAAAAGAAAATAAGAGCAGGAGACATAGTTGGAGCTATTTCGAGAATTGATGGTGTTAATTCAGAAGATATAGGAATTATTGATGTACAAGATATTGCTTCCTATGTGGATATATTAAATGGCAAAGGTAATAAAGTTCTAAATGTTTTAAAGGATATGACCATAAAAGGAAAGAAGCTTAGGGTAGAAAGAGCCAAGAAATAATTATGAATTAGTTAGAGAAAAATAAAGAAGCTAAAAATTTTCAGCTTCTTTATTTTTAGGTTATATGAAAAATTTATTGACAGTTTATTGGAATAAGTATAGAATTTAAGTAAGTAAACAATTTCATGAATATTTTTTTATATACTTTATTAAAATAATTAACAAAGGTTTATGAGGTGGAGATATTGATAAAGGGTAGCTTTGAATTAATGAAACAATTAAATATTTCCGTTGTTTTAAAAGCTGTAATGGGTAATGGAGCTTTATCAAGGGCAGATATTGCAAAGATTACAGGACTTACTCCCGCCACCATAACCAATATTACGAAAGAGCTAATGGAAAGAGGATATCTAGTTCAAAGTAGGATTGGTGAATCAAGTGGAGGAAGGCCACCTATAATCTTAGAATTAGATCCAAATGCTCGCTATATAATAGGTGTTAGCATTGGAGTTGGAAAAATAGAAGTAGTAATAAGTAATATTATAGCTGAGATACTAATTAAAAAATCAGTGGATTTAGAAAATCAAGATAGAAATAAAGATAATGTATTATCAATAATAGTAAATTTAGTAAATGAGATAATAGATGAAAGTGGTATCCATAAAGAAAAGATTATAGGTGTGGGGATTGCTATGCATGGTATAGTAAATTCTTATACAGGTATATCAGAATATTCTCCTTACTATGGTTGGAGAAATATAGATATAAAAAAGGAGTTATCAGAAAAAATAGAGTATCCTATTTTCCTTGATAATGATGTGAGGGCCATAGCTTTAGGAGAAAGTTGGTTTGGCATAGCAAAAAGCAAGGAAAATTTCATAGTGATTAATGTTTCCAATGGTATTGGAGCAGGAATAATTATAGATAATAAACCTTATTATGGAGTTAATTTTAGTGCTGGTGAAATTGGGCATATTTCCGTAAGAAATGATGGAAGAAGATGTAATTGTGGAAATTATGGTTGTTTAGAAACAATTTCTTCTAATAATAGTATAGTAGAAAAAGTAGTAGAGTTATTAAAAAATGATTTTCAAAGTATCTTATTAAAAAAAGGTAGCATTGAAAGGATAACAATTAAGGATATATGTGATGCAGCCAAAGAAAAGGATTCTTTGGCAGTGAATGCAATTGCTGAAGCAGCTATGTATATAGGAATGGTAATTTCTAATTTGATTAACATATTAAACCCAGAATATATAATAATGGTTGGTGAAATATTTAAAGATAATTCTCATGCAATAGAGATTATTGAAGAGGAAGTAAGCAAAAGAGCATTAAAGCTTTCGGCTGAAACTGTGAGGATTACAAAATCTTCATTGGGAGAAGATGCAGCAACCATAGGTGCTGTAACTTTAGTTATTAAAGAATTGTTTGAAGGTGAAAAAATAGTTTTTAATTAAATAATATATGGTATTTAGAACATGGAGGAACAAAAATGGTGAATGTGGCATATGAAATTGAAAGATTAATTAAATTTGCAGTTAGGAAGAAAATGATAACAGTATGGGATATAATTCCTGTAAGAAATTCATTAATGGCTGTTTTAAACGTTGAAGAACCTTTTCAGGGAGAAGTAAAGGATGATGCTCGTGAAACTCCTGTAGAAATATTAGAAAATATTTTAGATTATGCTTATGAAAAAGGAATAATTGAAGAAAATACAACAACTTATAGAGATTTATTAGATGCTAAAATAATGGGATTAGTTATGCCTACAGAAGGACAAGTTGTTAAGAAGTTCTATGAAAAGGCGGAAAAGAATAGTATAGAAAAAGCAACAGATTGGTATTATGATTTAAGTAAATCATCAAATTATATAATGACTGAAAGAGTAAATAAAAACTTATGGTGGCTTGCACCAACAGAATATGGTGATTTAGAGATAACTGTAAATTTATCTAAGCCAGAAAAAGATCCAAAGGAGATAGCTAAGGCTAAGCTGATGAAAGCAGCTACATATCCTAAATGCCTTCTTTGTGTAGAAAATGTAGGGTATCAAGGACGTTTAAATCATCCAGCTAGACAAAATCATAGAGTAATACCTTTAGAGCTTCAAAATAAACAATGGTATATGCAATATTCACCATATGTTTATTATAATGAACATTGTATAGTTTTTAGTGGAAAACATGAACCAATGAAGCTTACAAAAGATTCCTTAACTAGGCTTGTTGAGTTTATTGATAAATTCCCACATTATTTTATAGGATCTAATGCAGATCTTCCAATAGTAGGTGGCTCAATACTTACTCATGATCATTATCAAGGTGGAAGACATAAGTTCCCAATGGAAATGGCAGCTATTGAAAAGACTTATACAAATCATAAATTTGAAGATGTTGAGATTGGAACTGTAAAATGGCCAATGACGGTAGTGAGATTAAGTTCTAATAATAAGGATAGAGTAATAAATGCTGCAATGGAGATATACAATAGTTGGAAGGAATATTCTGATGAAGAAAATGATATTTTAGCATATTCAGGAGATGTTCCTCACAATACAGTTACGCCTATTGCTAGGAGAAATGGTGATGCTTATGAAATGGATATAGTCTTAAGAAATAATAGAACTACTGAAGAATATCCAGATGGAATATTCCATCCTCATGGGGAACTTCATCATATTAAGAAAGAAAATATTGGGTTAATTGAGGTTATGGGATTAGCAGTATTGCCAGGAAGATTACAAAATGAATTAGAATTAATAGCAGATTTATTATGTGACAACACTAAATACAATAAAGAAGAAGCATTAAATAACCCAGCATTAGATAAGCACGTTCCATGGATAGAAGAGCTTATAGAGCAAAATAGAAATGTCTCATTAGAAGAAGCTAGAAGAATAGTGAAAGAGAGTGTTGGACAAATATTTAGTAGAGTTCTTGAAGATGCAGGTGTATTTAAGAGAACTGAAAAAGGACAAAGGGGACTTGAAAAGTTTATAACTGAAAGTATATATTAATGATAAGTGCAGCAAAAAGCTGCACTTTTTTTCAGTGGTAATTGAAAATGGATAATTTAGTTTAAAAATAAGCATACTAAAGATAATACTAAAGATTTAGGGGGTATGCGTAAGATGAAGTTAACTGATGATTTAAAGAAAAATATAGAAATCATTGAGAAAAATCTAAATGTAGGAAATACATTTGATATGCTAGCAAGGATAGTAGATGTTCATAATACCAAATTTTATTTATATTATTTAGATGGTTTTATAAAGGACACTAATTTAGAATACGTACGAAGAGATATGTATAATTTAAAAAAAGAAGATTTCAACAGTATAAAAGGTGCCAATGAATTAATTGAAAAGGCTTTGAGCTCCATAGAAGCAAGTACTGATGATGATGTAGATAGCCTTGTTAAAGCAGTATTAAGCGGTCAGACCATAATGCTTGGACCATGGAAAGAGGCTATAGTTCTAGATTTTAGAACATATCCTGCAAGAGGTATTGATGAACCAAATAAGGAAAAGGTATTAAGAGGGGCACATGATGGATTTGTAGAAACAATTGTATTTAATACAGCATTAATTAGAAGAAGGATAAGAGATCCTCATTTAGTTTTTGAAATGCATAGTATTGGTAGTATATCAAAGACAGATGTAGCTGTGGGATATATTTCTGACAAGATTAAGCCAGACGAATTAAAAAAGATAAATGATATGATTGAAAACCTAAATATTAAGTCACTGACTTTAGGTGATCAAAGCTTTGTTGAATCAATAAATAGTAAAAGTTGGGTTACACCATTCCCAAAGATAAGGTATACTGAAAGGCCAGATGTTGCAGCAGCACAGCTAGTAGAAGGAAGTATAATCATAATAATAGATAATACCCCATCTATATTGATTTTACCAACTACAGTATTTAGCTTTTTACAATCAGTAGATGATTACTATCTTCCTGTACTTACTGGTAATTACTTAAAGCTCATTAGAATAGTGGTGCTTATTGCAAATTTATTTTTAACGCCTGTATATGTATTATTAACAGATAATCCAAGCTGGCTAATGAATTTTGCAGGAGGTTTTTTTAGTTTTCTATTACCAAAGGACTCATATAATATACCTATATTTTTTCAATTTATTATTGGTGAATTTGCTATTGATGGATTGAAATTGGCATCGCTTAATACACCAGATTCATTAGGTACTTCATTATCGATAATTGGTGGACTTATATTAGGAGATTATGCTGTCCAGACTGGATGGTTCACACCACAAACTATTCTTTATATGGCAATAGTAGCACTTACTAGCTTTGTTCAACCAAGTGTGGAGTTAAGTTATGCATTTAAATTTACTAGGTTAATACTTCTTTTATTAACAGGAATTTTTGGTACATTAGGTTTTATTGCAGGAATAATAATAAATACAATAATAATAGCTACAACTAAGACAATTACAGGCGATTCATATCTTTATCCATTAATACCTTTTGATAGAGCAAAATTATTAAAGCTTATCTTTAGATGGAAGAAGGAAGTAGATAATAAATAATTTTGTTAAATAATATAGAATTTTGTTGAATGACATATAATCTTGACGAATGGGCATTAATAATATATTCTAAGATGTATATGATTATTAGAAGGGGGTAAAGATTGTGAGTGAAAGTAAATTATCTATAAATACTATCGTAGCTATAGGTATAGGAGCAGCGGTATTTATAATTTTAAGCCGTTTTGGTTCTATTCCAACATTTATACCAAATACCAATGTTGAAACAGTATATGCATTCTTAGCATTAATGGCTGTAATTTATGGACCAGTTGCTGGATTATCAATTGGACTTGTTGGACATTTATTAAAGGATTTAATTCTTTATGGTTCACCTTGGATAAGCTGGATTATTGCTTCAGGTATAGTTGGATTAGTAATAGGATTATCTAAAAAAAGGCTTAATCTTGAAGATGGTGAGTTTGGAAGAAACAAAATAATAGTATTTAATATATATCAAATAATAGCAAATGCTATTGCATGGTTATTAGTAGCACCGGGATTAGATGTGCTTATTTATGCAGAGCCTGTCAAGAAAGTATTTGTTCAAGGGGCTGTATCTTTTGGATTTAATATATTGATGGTTGGAATACTTGGAAGTATACTTATTGCAACATATACAAAGACGAGAGTTAAAAAGGGAAGCTTACATAAAGAATAGAAATAAAAGGCAAAGAAATATGTTTTTTTGACATAATTCTTTGTCTTTTTACTTTTATCATAATTAAGTTAATGACATATAGCTTAAAATATAGTATATTTGTTAGTGGTAATAAAATAAAATGGAGAAGGAATTTTGTATGAAAAAACCAGCAATTGAATTTAAGGATTTTAGTTTTCAATACAGAGCTCAAGCAAAACCTACATTAAATAATATAAATTTAACTATTTATAAAGGTGAGAAGGTTCTTATTGTAGGGCCGTCAGGTTCTGGTAAAAGTACATTATCGAATTGTATAAATGGACTGGTACCATTTTCTTATAAAGGTGAAATTAAAGGTAGTTTAAAGATAAATGGAAAAGAAACAAAGGAACTTAGCATAGCTAAGATTTCAAATATGGTTGGAACAGTTCTTCAAGATCCAGATAGTCAATTTATAGGGCTGACAGTGGCAGAAGATATAGCTTTTAAATTAGAAAATGACTGTGTAGAGCAAGAAGAAATGAAAAGAAGAGTTCAAATGGTATCAAAGATAGTAGAAATAGATACTCATTTAAATAGTGCTCCACATAGATTATCTGGAGGACAAAAACAAAGAGTAACATTAGCAGGAGCTATGGTAGGAGAAGCTGAGATACTTTTATTTGATGAACCATTAGCAAGCTTAGATCCAGCTACAGGAAAAAGTGCTATTGAGCTTATAGATAAGATTCAAAAGGAAAATAAAAAAACTATAATAATAATTGAGCATAGATTAGAAGATGTATTACATTGCAATGTTGATAGGATAATTGTGGTTAATAATGGGGAAATCGTTAGTGATATAAAACCAAAAGAATTATTAAGTTGCAATTTACTAACTGAATCTGGAATTAGAGAACCTCTATATATTTCTGCATTAAAATATGCTGGTTGTGAGATAAATCCTCAGTGTAGTCCAGAGCATATAGATAAACTAAATGTTGATGTTTTCAAGGAAAAACTTGCTGATTGGTATACATCACTAAGCAGTGAAGAAACGTCATATGATAATGAGAGTATTTTAAGATTAGAGGACATCAGCTTTGGTTATTCTAAAGAAAAGGAAATACTACATGGTGTATCTTTTGATATAAAGAAAGGTGAAATGGTTAGTATAGTTGGAAAAAATGGTGCTGGAAAATCAACTATATCAAAGCTTATTTGTGGATTCTACAAGCCAACCTCTGGAAGAATTTTATTTAAAAATGAAGATATTGCAGGGCAAAGTATAAAAGAAAGAGCAGATAAAATAGGTATAGTAATGCAAAACCCTAATCAAATGATTTCAAAAGCCATGATTTTTGATGAAGTTGCCTTAGGATTAAAAGTGCGAGGTATTCCAGAAGATGAAATTAAAGAAAGAGTATATAATACATTAAAGATATGTGGATTATATGAATTTAGGAATTGGCCAATTTCTGCTTTAAGTTTTGGGCAAAAGAAGCGTGTTACTATAGCTTCTATATTAGTACTTAACCCAGAAGTGATAATATTAGATGAGCCTACAGCAGGGCAAGATTTTAAACACTATACAGAAATTATGGAGTTCTTAAGGGAATTAAATAAAAGTGGAGTTACTATTGTGATGATAACACATGATATGCACTTAATGCTTGAATATACCAATAGAGCAATTGTATTATCCAATGGAAAGAAGCTTGCAGAAGATACGGCAGCCAATATTTTAACTAATGAGAATATCATAAAAGAAGCTAATTTAAAAGAAACTTCATTATATGCATTAGCAGTAAAGAGTGGTATAGAAGACCCAAGGGAATTTGTAAGAAGGTTTATAAATTATGATAGGAGGATAAGGGGAATATGAGCGCAATGCTAGAGTATTCAGAGATAAACTCACCTATACATAAATTAACTGGAGCAACTAAGCTTATATGTCTAGTTATTTGGGCATTAGCATCGATGGTGACTTATGACACAAGAATCCTTGTTGTGATGGTTATTTGTAGCGTAGCCATATTTAAGATATCAAAGGTTGAATTTAAAACTGTATCATTTGTATTTTATTTAATTTTAGTATTTTTACTAATTAATAATATTGCTATATTTTTATTTTCACCTTTAGAGGGGACGTATATTTATGGAAGCAGGACTGATTTGTTCCATATTGCAGGTCAGTATACTATAACTACGCAGCAGTTATTTTATCAATTAAACATAACGTTAAAATATTTTGCAATAATACCTATGGCATTATTATTTATAGTTGCTACAAATCCAAGTGAATTTGCTGCATCTTTAAATAAGATAGGTGTAAATTATAAAATAGCTTATTCAGTGGCTATAGCTTTAAGATATATTCCAGATGTACAAAGAGATTATCAGGAAATATCATTTGCTCAACAAGCAAGAGGGATTGAAATGTCAAATAAAGAAAGCTTATTTAATCGTATAAAGAGTTCAGCGGCTATAATAATGCCACTTGTTTTTTCAAGTTTAGAAAGAATTGAAACCATTAGTTCAGCAATGGAACTAAGAGCTTTTGGTAATGGTAAAAGCCGTACTTGGTATAGTGGAAGAAAGTTTGAAAAACGTGACTATATATCTATATTTTTAGTAAGCATAATATTTATCGTAGCTATAATAATGACAATTAAAAATGGTAGTAGATTTTATAACCCATTTATTTAATGATGAATGATTAGAAAACTCAGCTTCTGCTGGGTTTTCTTATTGTATATTACATGAAAATTATGCAAAGGAGAAAATAAATGAAAAGATTTAAAAAAGTTTATATAGAAATAACTAATGTTTGCAATTTAAGTTGTAACTTTTGCCCTAAGACAGGAAGAAAGCTTCAATTTAGTGATGAAGAAAAGTTTAAAGAAATAATAGAAAAAGTAAAGCCTTATACTGATCATGTATATTTTCACTTAATGGGAGAGCCTCTACTAAATAAAAATTTAGCAAGATTTTTAGAGATTTGTTATGAAAATGGTTTAAAAGTAAATATAACTACCAATGGAACTTTATTAGAAAAAGAAAAAGATAGTCTTATAAATGCCAAGGCATTAAGACAAGTAAATATATCACTTCATAGTTTTGAAGCAAATAAAGTAACTAAAGAACTAGAGGAATATGTATCTGAAGTATTAAATTTTATTAATGAAGCAAAAGAAAATATTATATGTTCTATAAGGTTATGGAATATGGATAACGGAGTTTTAAATTTAAAGGGAAAGAATACTTTAAATGATGATATATTAAAAATGTTGCAAGATGGCTTGAATTCTGAAGTAAATATTAAAGAAGCTTTAAGTAATAAGCCAGGAATAAAGGTAAGTAAGAATGTTTATGTAAATAGTGCGGAAAAATTTGAATGGCCTAATATTAATAGAGAAGTTATTAGTGAAAGTGCATTTTGCTATGGGCTAAGAGATCAGATAGGTATCTTAGTGGATGGAACTGTAGTGCCATGTTGTCTTGATAGTGAAGGAAATATCCCTCTAGGAAATGTATTTGAGAGCTCCTTAAAAGATATTATTAACTCTCAGAGAGCAAAAGAATTATATGATGGATTTTCTAATAGAAAGTCTATAGAAGAGTTATGTAAGAGATGTGGATATGTAACAAGATATTCAAAATAGAAGATAAATAATACAGTTTTATGGAGAATAATTTCAGCAGTACCTACTAATAATAATCTTGTTAGGAGGTGAGTATTTTGAATATTAATCCAGGAATTAAATGTAGTGTAGATAGTTGTAAGTATAATAATACAAATAAACAATACTGTACATTAGATGTCATTCAAGTAGGAACACATGAAGCAAATCCAAAACAAGTGGAATGTACAGATTGTCAGTCATTTGAACTTAAGTAATAGTATTTGTATTAAATAAAGAAGGAGTGCTGTTTAGCATTCCTTCTGAAGTAAATATTGTAAAATTATGATTAATTTAGTAAAAAAACGTTGTAAAAGCTTTATAAGATGGTATAATTAAACAGTAATAATTAATAAAAAAGATTCTGATGATAATAAATTTCTCCAAGAGTTAGAGAGACATTATTATTTAATTAATCTTTTGAAGTGGAGGAATTAATAATGGATAAGACATTAGTATGTCAAGATTGTGGAAAAGAGTTTATATTTACAGAAGGTGAACAAGCTTTCTACAAAGAAAAAGGTTTTGATAATGAACCAAAGAGATGCGTAGAATGCAGAAGAGCAAGAAAAGCAAACAACAATAATAGATAATTATTGTTTAATTAAGGAAGGCTATAATGATTATTCATTACAGCCTTTTTATTTGCAAATAAAAATATGTAATTATGATCTATCTTAGCTCTTTAAAATAACATTTTAATTTTTCTTCTTCTTCTTTTGTTAATTTATCGCCACATTTTTTCTTTTCAATTAGTTTTTTAAATTCTTCATATTTTTTATCGCCAAGTTTACATTTAAATACTGCATCTCTTAATTCAAATAAAGCTTTTTTATCACTTTCATCAAGGGCAGTTCCTTTTTTTATTTTTTCTTGAATTTCACATAATTTATTTTTTTGATCTGAGTTTAATAATTTAATATTATCTTCAGTCCAAAATTGCATATCAGGACAAACTTCTTTTTTTTGCTCCTTTTCTCCAGAATTTTTATTATCTTTGCAATCTTTTTCAGTTTCTTTCTTTTCTTTTTCACAATCTTTTTTATATTTTTCAGTTTTTTTCTGTTCTTTTTCACAATTATCTTTATGACGCTCATCATCACAAGAACATGGTAGGATATCAGCAGTATCTACTGAAGCAAAAGCTTGAGCTGTAGGCATAATTAATGTTTCGGTAGATACTAATAAAGAAATTAGCATTAAAGATAAAGATTTTTTTTTCATATAAATACCTCCTTGAAAACTTGATGTAAAACAAAAATTATATTTTCTTGTTCCACACTATAGATATAGTATGTGAACTTTAAGTGAATTTTAATATAAAAAATAAAATATTTTTTATATTAAGAATTACATTGTCTTTTTTAGAGAAATTATAAATTTCACAAATGAAGCAGTAAAAAAATATAATGTATGATATAATAAAAAAATAAATGGTAAAAAAAGTAAAAATAAAATGTAGACTATAGAAACGATACTTAAAGGCATATTAGGATAAAAGAGTATGAGAGGAATAAATATTATGAAAAGTAATTATTTTGAATCAAAAGAATTTAATGAAAAGTATAATTATGATGGAGAGCTAGGTGTAATATATTCTAAGAATAGTAGCGAATTTAAATTATGGGCACCATTATCAGAAGAAGTTCAGTTAATTTTATATGGGAAAGAGTATAATAACCTAGAGGCTAATAAGACTATTATAAAAATGAATAAAGAAGATAGAGGCGTATGGAGAGTTATAATAGATGAAGATTTAAATGGTGAATATTATAATTATTTAGTTAGAAATAATGGCAAAACATATGAATCAGTGGATCCATATGCAAAAGCTGTTTCCATAAATGGTGAAAAATCAATGGTAATAGATATGGAAATTACTAATCCCACGGGATGGAGTAATGATAAAAGACCTTTACTAAAAGCTGCAACTGATTCAATAATATATGAAGCTCATATAAGAGATTTGACTAAAAATGAAGCTTCAGGAGTGTTGCCAGCATTAAGAGGCAAGTATATAGGTGCTGTTTTAGAAAATAGTAAAATTAAAAATACAAGCATAACTACAGGATTTGACCATTTAAAGGAATTAGGAGTAACTCATATTCATCTAATGCCAGTATTTGATTACGGATCTATTGATGAAAGGTATGATAGTCCTGATAATTATAATTGGGGATATGATCCTCAAAATTATAATGTTCCAGAAGGGTCATACTCTACAAATCCATATGAAGGTTCAGTAAGAATTAGTGAATTTAAAGAAATGGTATATAAATTTCATCAAGCTGGCATTAGAGTAGTTATGGATATGGTTTATAATCATACCTATAATCTAGAATCTCCTTTAAACATCACTGTTCCAGGTTACTATTATAGGCAGGATCAATATGGAAATTATAGCAATGGTTCAGGCTGTGGCAATGAGACTGCATCTGAAAGGTATATGTATAGAAAATATATGATTGATTCTGTCTTATATTGGGTTAAGGAATATCATATTGATGGTTTTAGGTTTGATTTAATGGGTCTTCATGATTTAGAAACTATGAGGATAATTAGAAATGAGTTAAATAAGGTTGATAAATCAATTATTATGTATGGTGAAGGATGGACTTGTTATAATACGCCATTAAATAGTAATGAATCAGCAGTTAAAAATAATATAATAAAATTTGATGATTTACAAATTGCTGCCTTTAGTGATGATGCAAGAGATTCTATAAAAGGTTCAGTTTTTTTAAAAGAAGCTTTGGGCTTTGTTAATGGAGGAGATAATTTTGAAGAGTCTATAAAATATGCAATATGTGCTTCTACAAAGCATGATGAAATAGATTTATCAAAAGTAATTTACTCAAAAGTATTTTGGGCTAATGAGCCATATCAAACAATTACTTATGATTCAGCTCATGATAATAATACTTTGTTTGATAAGCTTAGAATGTCTTGTAAGGATGAAAATGAAGAAGAAATCTTAAAAATGAATAAGTTGGCAGCAGCTATAGTGTTAACATCTCAAGGTATAAGTTTTTTGCATGAAGGTGAAGAGTTTGCAAGAGTTAAGGAAAATTTAGAAGGAGAAATTATAGAAAATAGCTATAATTCTTCAGACTATATAAATGAACTTAAATGGCTTAGAAAACAGAGGTATATTGATTTGTTTAATTATTATAAAGGACTCATTAAGTTAAGAAAGGAATATAAAGCCTTTAGGATGAATAGTAATAAAGAGATACAAAAGAATATATCCTTTATGACTAAAGGTAATGAATTTAATGAAGATCATATAGTAGGTTATATGATTAATACAGAAGATTATGAGGAAAGTTATAGTAAAATAGCTGTAATATTTAATTCTAATAAGTATGATGTGGAAGTTCACTTGAATGAAGGTGGGTGGAGTGTGCTTGTAGATAATGAAAAAGCTGATAGCAAAGCTCAATATAAAATAGAAGATTCTATGGTTAAAGTTTCAGCAAGAAGTACCTACATCTTAATAAAGTAATTTCCAATTAAACAGGTTAATGATGAATAGTTAGATTTTAATACCTATTCATTATTAACTTGAATATAATAAAAGCAGGAGTGAGTTTTATGGGAATGAACATGGTGGTATATCAGCTTGTAAATGAGTATAAAAGAATTCCGGAAGTTAAGGCAATTACTTTAGCAGGTTCAGGAGCTAACGGTAGAAAAGACAATTATTCGGATATAGATATAGATATTATAGTATCAAAAGAAATTGATAATGATAGAAGAACACAGATTATTAAGAAAGTTTCAGATTATATGGAAGTAGGCAATGATTATTGGGGAGATGGTGATGAATTTCTTTTAAGAAATTCAGATATACAAGTAGATATAACATATTTTCAAATAAATTGGATAAAGGATCAAATTTCAAACATATTAGATAGAAATATTGCATGTATAGGATATACAACCTGCTTTTGGCATAACGTAAAAAATGCCGTTATTGTTTATGATAGAGATGGGGTATTTACAGAATTACAAAATAAATGTAAAATAGCCTATCCAGAAAAGTTAAAAAATAATATAGTGAAAAAAAATTATCCTATTTTAAGAAGAGGCTTTTCTTCATATTATAATCAAATAACTAAAGCTCTGAGGAGAAATGATTTAGTTAGTATAAATCATAGGCTATCAGCATTTATAGCAAGCTATTTCGATATATTATTTGCCATCAATGAAATTCCTCATCCTGGAGAAAAAAAGTTAATAGATATAATTGAAAATCAATGTAACATAAAGCCAGAAAATTTTAAAGAAAATTTAGAGAAAGTCTTTATTGAAGGTAATGATAAAATCTTAAAGAATTTAGATATAATTGTGGATAATCTAGAGGTGGTATTGAGAAAAGAAAATATTGATATATAATGATAGGCAGTATTAAGCTGCCTATCTATTTAATAGTATAATAATTAATGAAAATATTTACATTAAAAATATGCAGTGATATAATTAAAAAGTGAAAGTGAGATAAAAGGGGGGAGCAAAACTTTGAGTATAAAAGTAGAAAAAATTAATAAAATTATTGATAATAAAGAAATATACATATATTCATTAAGCAATGAAAACGGATTGACTGCAAGAATAATGAATTATGGTGGAGTTATTTTATCATTAGACATTCCAGATAAAAATGGAGATAAAAGAGATGTAGTTTTAGGCTTTGATTATTTAGATGATTATACAACAAGTACTGTATATTTTGGAGCGTTAGTAGGACGTTGTGCTAACAGAATACAAGAAGCTGTAATAAAAATTGATGGAAAGGAATACAACCTAGTAAAGAATGATGGAAATAATCATCTTCATGGTGGAAAGAAGGGCTTTGATAAACAGGTTTGGAACTCTACGATTAAAGAAGATAAACAAGGTGAATATCTTGAGCTAACTTATTTAAGCAAAGATAAAGAAGAAAATTACCCAGGAAATTTAAATGTTACAGTAAATTACAGATTAAATAATAAAAATGAGCTTGTAATAGAATATAAAGCTAAAAGTGACAAGGATACAGTGGTGAACCTAACTAATCACTCATATTTTAACTTGGCTGGACAAGAGTCAGGAGACATATTAAATCATAAGTTAAAGATATATGGTAGTTATATAACTACAGCTGATGAAGAAAGTATTCCTAGGGGAGAAATTAGAAATATAAAAAATACTCCAATGGACTTTACAGAATTTAGAGTAGTTGGACAAAACATAGATGATGATTATGATCAATTAAACAATGGTCATGGATATGATCATAACTGGATTATAGATGGAGAAGAAGGAAATCTAAATATTGTAGCAGAAGTGATAGAAGATACTTCAGGTATAAAAATGGATGTTTATAGTACAATGCCAGGAGTACAATTTTATACTGGAAACTTTTTAGAAGGACAAAAAGGAAAGAATGGAGTTGTGTATAAAAGAAGAGCTGGTTTATGCTTAGAAACTCAGTATTATCCAAATGCATTAGCAAATCCGGAATTTCCAAGTACTATACTTAAGGCTGGTGAAGAATATAACCACACTACTATTTATAAATTTACTACTAAGTAGTAGATTTATAAATAATAATTGAAAATAAAAAAATGGATTATTATCCCTTATCAATTAAAAAAAGCCATTACGATGTTAATCGTAATGGCTTTTTTTATGCTTTCTACACTCTTTACATATGCCATATATTTCTAGCTTATGTCCTGTTATTTCAAAATCTAAATTATCTTCTAATTCACTTTCATATTTTGAAAGTGGACAATTTTCTAAAGGAAATATTTTTTTGCAGGATGTACAAACTAAATGGTGTTTATGCTTTAATGTATTTATTTCATAAAAAGTTTTGTTAGTATCACCAAGTACATATTTAATTATTAAATTATTATCTGCTAAAGTATCAAGTATTCTATATACAGATGATAAATTTATGGATATGCCTTGTTCTTTTAGCTTTAAAAAGATATCTTCTGCTGTTAAAGGCTGATTTTCAATTTCTAAAACTTCTAAAAGTGAGTTTCTATGCTTTGTAACTTTTAAGCCTTTTTTCTTTAGCGCTGTAGTAAAATCAGTTTTTGTTTGCAAACTTAAATCCTCCAAATTTTTATATAATTATTGCTAATTACTTATATTATATAAACTTTTTCTTTAAAATTAAAGTTATGAAAAATACCACAGAAGAAACTAAAACTATAGTTGCTCCAGTAACTGTATTTAAGTAATAAGATAATATAAGGCCTGTTATACCTGAAAATAATGCAATAATCATAGAAAATAAATTATATTGTCTTACATTTTTAGCAATATTTCTAGCAGAAGCTCCTGGAAGTACTAATAAGGAGTTAATAATAAGAAGTCCTACCCAGCTTACAGTAAGTGTTACAACTACAGCAATAGTACATGTAAATAGGATTTCTATTAATAATGTATTGATACCACGACTATTTGCTAGAGAAGTATTTAAACTAGTTATAAGTAGCTTATTAAAAATAAAATACCATAAAATAATTACTGCTACAAATACAATGATAAGCAGTATTATTTCAGAGCTAGTAATGCTAAGTAAGTCACCAACTAGATATGAAGAAAATTTACTAAGGCTACTAGAATAACTCATAAGTACTAATCCTAAAGCAATGGCTGTAGATGAAAATACTCCAATGATAGTATCGGTGGATGAAGCCCCTTTATTTTTAATTACAGTAATTGCTATGGCAAAGCAAATTGAAAATAATGTTGCACCCCACATTGGATTTAAACCACCAAAAAGAATACCAAGAGCAATTCCAGTAAAAGCACCATGCCCTAAGGAATCAGCAAAGAAGGACATTTTGTTATTAACAACCATAGTACTAAGAAACCCAAAAAGTGGAGTTACTATTAATACTGCCAGTAAGGCATTTTTCATAAAAGTATATGATAGCCATTGAAATGGTAAAAGTGTATCCATCAAGTTATAAATAAAATCAAACATTGTTATAGTCCTCCTGATGTAGATGATTTATCATTGTAATTTAAACCAAAGAGCTTTTTAGTGGCTGGATTATTAAATACTTGAGCAGGAGTGCCTGAACATACTACTGTACCATTAATAAGAGCTACTCTGTCAGAGTACTTATAAACCAAATCAAGATCGTGAGAAACTAAGATAATAGATAAATCATAATTTTTTTTTATTTCCATCAGTATATGATAAAAAAGTTCAGTTCCATTTTGATCTACACCTGAAATAGGTTCGTCCAGTAATAAGATATTAGGTATTGGATCTAAAGCTAAAGCAAGCAAAACCCTCTGCATTTCTCCACCAGATAAAGCTCCCAGTCTTCTGTCAATTAAATGTGAAGCTTTTACTTTACATAGGCTTTCGTAGACTTCATTTCTAATTTTCTTTTTAGGGTTAAAGATAGATGGTCTAGGAGATTTACAAGAAGTAAATAAATCTAAAACACTTATTGGTGAATTAGCATCAAAAGTAAGATATTGAGGTACATAACCAATTATAGGTTGATGAAATGCTACATCATTTGTACCAAGAAATTTTAAGCTTCCTTGATGTTTAATTTCACCTAATAATGCTTTTAAAAGTGTGCTTTTTCCAGCTCCGTTTGGACCAATAAGAGAAGTTAATTCTCCACAATGAATATGGAGATTAACGTTATCTAAAATCTTGTTACTACCAAGGGTTACAGAAAAGTTTTCAATTTTAGTACAGCAAAAGTTCTTACAGCTTTCATTAATGTTAGAAAAGTTATTTTTATTTATCATTTTAAGGCCTCTTTCAAAGTATTTAAATTTTCTTGCATTTTGATAATATAGTCGTTATAGGCTTTTTCATTGGAATCGCCAGTTACAATTGGATCAAGAGTATATATAGAAGCGCCAGTTTCTTTAGCAATTGTGTCAGCAATTTTTGAAGAATATTGAGGTTCTGTAAATAGAGCTTTAATATTTTTTTCATTAATTATTGAAATAATATTTTCTACTTCTTTAGCAGATGGTTCAGAGTCTGGTTCGATTTCTATTACGCCTACAATATTAAGACCAAATTCCTCAGCAAAATAAGGAAAGGCTTCATGAAAAGTTATAATATCTTTATGAGCTATATTGTCTAAAGTTGAGTGCATTTCAGTTTTTAAGTTTTCAAGTTTTGCAATATATTCATTGGCATTATCTTGATATTCATTATCATGATTTGGATCTAAAGAAGAAAGTTCTTCAGCTATATTAGAAACTTCTTCAATATTCTTAGAGATACTTACCCAAACGTGAGGATTAACATCGTGATCATGATCTTCATGGTCATGGTCTTCTGTGTGATCATCATGCTCTGTATCTTCAATTAAATCAATTCCTTTACTGGCTTCAATTATTTTTAAATCAGAATATTCATCTATAACATCATCTAAAAATGATTCCATTCCTGCACCATTAATTATTAATATATCGGCATTGCTTAAAGTTTTTAAATCTTTTGTAGAAAGACTGTAATCATGAAGGCAACCAGTTTGAGAAGTTGTCATATTTAGAACTTCTACATTTGGAATATCTTTAACTATGTTTAAAGTAGATATATACATTGGATAAAAAGAAGTAACAATGGTTAATTTATTATTAGATTCTGTAGAATTATTAGATTTTGCTGAATTATTGCAGCCTGTAAGAAACAGAGATACTAGAATAATTATGGTTAAAATTTTTGTTAATGTAGTTTTCATTAATATCCTCCTAAATTCAAATAAGAATAGTTTGCATTTGCATATATAATATTATAAACTAAAAAGAGGAATTTTAGAACAAAAAAGTAAAAAATAATAAATAATATAATGATTTTACGAATGATAAACATTAACTATAAATAAATATTCGATAAAACTATTGAAAAAATATAAAAATATGATATTATAATTTAGTATTTAGCGAAATAAAAGAAAAGGAAGATAAAAAATGGAAAGATTTTTTAAACTTAAAGAAAATAATACGAATGTTAGACAAGAAGTTGTAGCAGGGATTACTACATTTATGACAATGGCATACATACTAATAGTAAATCCTACAATTTTATCAGCAGCAGGAATGGATTCAGGGGCTGTTTTTACAGCAACAGCATTATCATCTATAGTGGCAACATTAATTATGGGTATATATGCAAAGTTACCATTTGCTCAAGCTCCAGGTATGGGATTAAATGCTTTTTTTGCATATACAGTAGTATTACAAATGGGATATTCATTTGAGTTTGCACTAACAGCAGTTTTATTAGAAGGTTTAATTTTTATATTGTTAACATTATTTAATGTACGTGAAGCAATAGTTGATTCTATTCCAGTTAATATAAAGAAAGCTATTTCAATAGGAATTGGTTTATTTATAGCTCTATTAGGGCTTGAAGCAGCTGGAGTAGTAATCGGTGATGGAGCTACAATACTAGCATTAGGTGATGTAAGAAATAACACGATTCTTCTATCATTAATTGGTATACTAATCACTGGTATATTAGTAGCGAGAAAAGTTAAAGGTGCATTATTCTTAGGAATGATTATTACAACAATCATTGGTATTCCTATGGGAGTAATTGAGTTACCTAACTCTATAGTAAGTATTCCACCATCAATTAGTTCTACATTTATGAAATTTGAATGGCATAATATTTTTTCATTTGATATGGTAATAGTATTATTCACATTATTATTTATGGATATGTTTGATACAATTGGAACATTGGTAGGAGTGGCTACAAAAGCAAATATGCTTGATGAGAATGGTAGAGTTAAGAACATTAAAAAAGCTTTATTTGCTGATGCAATTGGTACAACAGTAGGAGCTTGTTTAGGAACAAGTACTGTAAGTACTTTTGTTGAAAGTGCATCTGGAGTTGCTGAAGGAGGAAGAACTGGTCTTACAGCAGTATCTACAGCAGGAATGTTCTGTTTAGCATTATTCTTTGCACCGTTATTTGGAATGGTTACACCAGCAGTTACAGCGTCAGCTTTAGTTATAGTTGGATTATTTATGATTGAAAATATCAAGGACATAAATTTAGAAGATTATACAGAAGCTATTCCAGCTTTCCTTACAATAATAATGATGCCTTTTGCATATTCTATAGCAGATGGGATTGCCTTTGGAGTGCTATCATATATAGGAATAAAAGCATTTTCTGGAAAAATAAAAGAAATAACAATACCTACATGGATAATTGGAGTAGTTTTCATACTAAAATTTATTTTGATACATTAAAATATATAGAATTAAAAATAGACACATTAGTTGATATAAAACCAACTAATGTGTCTATTTTTATTACTTTAATTTAAATGAAAAAATAATATTTATATATTGCTATATTATTTCAATGAAAGCATATACCTAAAATTATGTTATTTTAGGTATTAAATTTAAAATGTTATCAATTGATTCAGAAAGAAGATTTAATTCAGCTTCATCTAAAACTTTTATTTTATTATAGATGTTATTTTTAACTTGAGCTTCTAAAGATTTAAATAAATTGCATGCTGATTTTGTGTGTTTAATTAATATAACTCTTCTATCATTATCATCACAATATCTTTCAACATAGCCATCGTTTACTAATTTATCAATAATTGGAGTCATATTAGGTTTAGATATTGATAAATCTTTAGCTACTTTTGAAATAGGATTTGCTCCGTTATGTATTAAATAAAATAAAACTTTAGCATGAGATGAAGGAAGATTTAATGATTTTAAAGCATCATTTGGATTAAAAACTCGTCTATTTAGAGATAATAAAAGTATGTATAAATTATTAGGTATATGGTCTATAGAATTCATAAGTTACCTCCTGAATTTCTTAATATTATCATTATAATCTAATGTATAAAAATTTACAATAAAATAGTGATAAAAATATAATTATTATATAAATATAATAAAATCTATTGACGGAAAAAGGTTATAAAAATATAATAGTTATTAAATAATAAGTTTAATGCATAAGGAGAATAAAGCAATGAAAAAATTACTAAAATATTTAAGGCCTTTTGCAGGAGCTATAATAGTTGCAATAATGCTATTATTTGTTCAAGCAATAAGTGATTTATCACTGCCAAGCTATATGTCTAATATAGTTAATATTGGAATACAGCAAAAGGGTATCGAAGATGCAGTACCAAAAGCAATAAAATCTTCTGAACTAAATAAGTTATTATTATTTACTAATAGTGACGATAAAAAAGTGGTTGAAGATAATTATAAGCTCATAAGGAAAGAAGAATTATCTGATGATGATTATGAAAAATATATAAAACAATATCCAGAGTTAGCCAATGAGGATATATATGTATTAGATACTAAGAGTAAAGATGTAAAAAGGAAATTGAATGAGATTCTAGGTAGACCTATGCTAATAACATCTCTATTTGAAAGTGGAGATGCTACTAAAGTTATGGGGGATTCTGGTAATGTTATGGCTGCACCTGAAGGTGTTGATATGGCAAATATGGATCCTTTCATGATGTTATCTAATATGCCAGAAGAGCAAGTTTTAGAAATTATTAAGGGAATTAATGAAAAATTAGATGAAATGCCTGAAAGTATGGTTACTCAATCAGCAGTTACATATGTTAGGGAACAATATAAAGAGTTAGGTATAGATATTGATAAAGTACAGACAAATTATTTATTTATGGCAGGTGCTAAGATGCTAGGAGTTGCTTTAATAGGAACTATTGCAGCAGTAATAGTTACATTTATAGCAGCAAGAATAGCAGCAGCATTAGGAAGAAATTTAAGAAAAGATGTATTTAATAAGGTTGTAGGTTTCTCCAATGCTGAATTTGATAGATTCTCAACAGCATCACTTATTACAAGAACTACTAACGATATTCAGCAAATTATGATGTTGATAGTTATGGGACTTAGAATAGTATTTTATGCACCTATATTAGGAATAGGTGGTATAGTAAAAGTAGTTAAGAGTGGAGCTGGAATGGGATGGGTTATAGTAGTGGCTGTAGTATCTATCTTATCTTTAGTGGCAGTGTTATTTGTATTTGCAATTCCTAAATTTAAGATGGTACAAAAGCTAGTGGATAAATTAAACCTAGTAACAAGAGAAAGTTTAACAGGAATGCTTGTAATAAGAGCTTTTAGCACAGAAAAGTATGAAGAAGAAAAATTTGAAAGAGCTAACATGAATTTAACAAAGACAAATCTTTTTGTTAATAGAGCAATGTCTATGATGATGCCTTTAATGATGTTCATTATGAATGGAGTAACGCTTTTAATAGTATGGGTAGGTTCTCATAGAGTTGATTCCGGTGTAATGCAAGTTGGAGATATGATGGCATTTATGCAATACGTTATGCAAATAATTATGGCATTTTTGATGATTTCAATGGTATCAGTTATTTTACCAAGAGCATTAGTTTCAGCAGGACGTGTATCAGAAGTTTTAAATACTGATATTGCCATAAAGAATATTGAAAATCCAGTTAGCTTTAAAGTAGAAGAAAAAGGTGAAATTGAATTTAAAAATGTTTCATTCAAATATCCAGGGGCAGATGAATATATATTAAAAGATATTAATTTCAAAGCTAAATCTGGAGAAACTACAGCTTTTATAGGAAGCACAGGTAGCGGTAAATCAACACTTATTAATTTAATTCCACGTTTTTATGATGTTACTAGTGGTGAAATTTTAATTGATGGAGAAAATATTAAAAATGTTTCATTACATGACTTAAGAGAAAAAATAGGTTTTGTTCCACAAAAAGGGATGCTTTTTTCAGGGACTATTGAATCTAACTTAAAGTATGGTGGAGAACATATAAGTGATGAATATATGCATAAAGCAGCTGAAATAGCTCAAGCAACAGAATTTATTTCTAGCAAAGAAAGTGGATTTAACACAGAGATTTCTCAAGGTGGTACTAATGTATCAGGAGGGCAAAAACAAAGATTAGCTATTGCTAGAGCACTGGCTAAGAATTCAGAGATATTTATATTTGATGATAGTTTTTCAGCTTTAGACTTTAAGACAGATGCTAAATTAAGAAAAGCTATAAATGAAGAATTAAGTGATAGTACGCTATTAATAGTAGCTCAAAGAATCAGTACAATAATGAATGCTGATCAGATATTAGTGCTAGATGAGGGGAAAGTTGTAGGGAAAGGAACTCACAAAGAGCTTATGGAAAATTGTGAAGTTTATAGACAGATAGCTTTATCACAACTTTCAAAGGAGGAGCTTCAAGATGAGTAATGATCAAAGAAAAATGAGAGGTCCCATGGGAGGACCTATGGGCGGTATAAGAGCTGGTGGTGAAAAAGCCAAAGATTTTAAGAAGACTATGAAATCTTTAATGTCTTATTTAAAGCCTTATAGATTGATGATAATAATAGTAATAATATTTGCCATAGGTTCAGCAGCATTTTCAATTGTAGGACCTAAGATATTAGGAAGGGCAACAACAGCTTTATTTGAAGGTTTAGTTAGCAAAGTTACAGGTCAGGCTGGAGCAGGAATTGATTTTGGATATATAGGACAAATAGTAATAGTATTATTGGTTCTATATGTGATAAGTACTATTTTTTCATTGATACAAGGTTTTGCAATGTCAGGAATAGCACAAAAGGTTTCTTATAAGATGAGAAAAGAAATATCAGAAAAAATTAATAGAATGCCTTTAAAGTATTTCGATACTAAAACTCATGGAGAAGTGTTATCAAGAGTTACTAATGATGTTGATACAGTAAGCCAGACGCTAAATCAAAGTATGTCACAAATAATAACTTCAGCAACAACTTTAATTGGTGTACTTATTATGATGTTTTCAATCAATTGGGTAATGACATTGGTAGCATTATTAATAATACCAGTATCCTTAGGGCTTATATCAGTAGTTGTTAAGAAATCACAAAGATACTTTAAAAGTCAACAAGAATATTTAGGACATGTAAATGGTCAAGTTGAAGAAGTGTACTCAGGACACAATATAGTAAAGGCCTTTAATTCAGAAGAAAGAGAAATTAATACATTTAATGATTTAAATGATACTCTTTATAAGAGTGCTTGGAAATCTCAATTTTTATCAGGGCTTATGCAACCAATAATGATGTTTGTTGGGAATTTAGGATATGTTTTAGTATCAATTATTGGGGGATTTTTAGCCATCAAAGGATCTATAGAAGTGGGTGATATTCAAGCTTTTATTCAATATGTGAGATCTTTTACACAACCTATAGCACAAACAGCACAAATTGCTAATGTTCTTCAATCTACAGCAGCTGCCGCTGAAAGAGTTTTTGAATTCTTAGATGAAGAGGAAGAAGTTAGAGATGTGGAAAATCCTATAAGTACTAAAGAAATTATTGGTGAAGTGGAATTTAACCATGTACATTTTGGATATAATCCAGAAAAAACAATAATTAATGATTTTACAGCAAAGGTTAAACCTGGGCAAAGAGTGGCTATAGTAGGACCTACAGGAGCTGGTAAGACTACTATGGTTAAGCTGTTAATGAGATTCTATGAAGTTAATGAAGGAAATATAACTATAGATGGACATAATATAAAGGACTTCAGTAGAAGCGATTTAAGAAAGATGTTTGGTATGGTATTACAAGATACTTGGTTATTTAATGGCAGTATAATGGATAACTTGAGATATGGAAGATTGGATGCCAGTGATGAAGAAGTTAAGAGAGCTGCTAAAGCAGCCCATGTAGACTCATTTATCAAAACACTTCCAGATGGATATAATATGGAATTAAATGAAGAAGCAAGTAACGTATCACAAGGGCAAAAACAACTTTTAACTATAGCAAGAGCAATACTTGCAGATCCCAAAATACTTATTCTAGATGAGGCTACAAGTTCTGTTGATACAAGGACAGAATTGCTTATACAAAAAGCTATGGATAAATTAATGGAAGGAAGAACAAGCTTTATTATAGCTCATAGATTATCAACTATAAGAGATGCAGATTTAATATTAGTGATGAAAGATGGAGATATTATTGAACAAGGAAACCATCATGAATTATTAGAAAAAGACGGATTCTACGCATCGCTATATAATAGTCAATTTTAAAATAATATTATTATAATAATATTTCTGATAATATTTAACAATTTCAGCTATAAATATGAACAGATATTTAAAGAATGTTCACGTTTTTAGACCGAATAGTATAAAAATGTAAAAAGACATATTTTTAGAACATAATTAAATATAATGGTCATAAAAGAAGAAATTTGCCCTAATATGAGGTTTGAAGAGTTTGGCTAAAAATTATACTATATATAAATAAAAAGGATTGGATAAATATTATTATATGACTTAAGATGAGAAAGGGGCAAACAAGGTGAATAATATTTTTAAAATTTACAAAGATGATATTAAAAAAATATTTACTAATTATGCAGCACTAATAGTATTTATAGCACTTTCTATATTACCTTCTTTATATGCCTGGTTTAATATTAAGGCAAGTTGGGATCCATATGGTAAAGAAGCAACTAGTCAAATAAAAATAGGTGTAGTAAATAAGGATAAAGGTGCAGAGCTTAAAGGTGAATTTAAAAACATAGGAAATCAGATTATAGATCAGCTAAAAGAAAATGATGTCATGGGATGGCAATTTGTAAGTGAAAAAGAAGCTGTAAAAGCCGTTGAGGAAGGTAGTTATTATGCAATGATTACTATTCCAGAAGAATTTTCTGAAGATATATTATCATTAATAACTGATGATATTAAAAAAGGAAAAATTATTTATACTGTTAATGAAAAGGTAAATGCAATAGCGCCGAAGATTACTGTTAAAGGTGCAACAGCAGTACAAGAAAATGTTAATAAAACAGTTATAGAAACGGTAAGTGATATAGTTCTTTCAACAGCGAAAGATTTAGGAATAGAAGTTGAAGGACAGCTACCTAAGTTAGATAATTTATATGATAAACTTGTGGAAATTCAATCTAAATTTAAAGATTTATATGAAACAACAGATTTAGCTTATGATGGAGTAAATAAAGTAGCTGATTTAGTAACAAATCTTCAAAATGATATTCCATTAATTACTGATACTTTAAATAGTACAAAAGGATTAGCAACAAATTTAATTGATTTTATAACTACATCTCAAGGAGAGATAAATAATATAGCACCAACAATTAAAACAGATATTGGTTTGGTAAAAGACTTAGCAGATGAAGTATCATCTTATGTAGATGTGGTAATTAATGCTATAAAAACTAATGGTGAAAATGTAAAAGTATTATTAGAAAATTTAAGTACTAAAGTAAGTAGTCTTAAAGAATATGTTACATCTATAAGAGTATTAGTAGAGAAGATAAATGGTCAATCACAAAATGGAGCATTATCTGGAGTTCTTAGTCAATTAGAAACAGCTGAAAATAATTTAAATCAGTTATATAATGAAATTCAAAGTATAAGGAATTTACTTGATAATGGAAATGTATTAGACACATCAAAACTTGAAAATGCAAAAACTGTATTAAATGATGTAAGTAATATTGCAGGAAATTTATATGAAAAATTTGATACAGAAATATTAGGAAATATAAATACAATATTAAATACAGCTAATGATAGTGCAAAAAGTGCATTAGAAATATTACAAAGAGCACAAGATAAGCTACCAAAAGTAGAAGAAATATTGACAACTGTATCTGCTTTATGTAATAAAGGTAATGAAGGAATTAAATATGCAAAAGATAATCTTCCAAGAGCAGAAGAGATTGTAAATGAGGTAACTTCTAAGGTAGCTAAAATAAAAGATAGTAGCGATTTAAAAGATTTATTAAAACTAATAGCGAATAATGTTGAAGAGCGTTCTAATTATCTTACTTCACCAGTAGAGTTAGAAGAAAATTCTTTATATCCTATGAGAAATTATGGTACTGCTATGACTCCATTTTATTCAGTATTAGCTCTTTGGGTAGGTATGACTTTATTAGTATCTATGTTTAGTGTTGAGGCACATGGTGAATATAATCATATGGAAGTATATTTTGGAAAACTATTATTATTCCTTACAATAGGAATGACACAAGCTTTAATAGTATCATTAGGTGATTTATATTTATTAAAGATATATTGTGTAAATCCAGCATTATTTGTAACAGGAATTTTATTTACTAGTGTAGTATTTGTAGCTATAGTTTATTCATTAGTATCTGTATTTGGTAATGTTGGTAAGGTAACTGCAATAATATTACTTGTTTTACAAGTTGCAGGTTCAGGAGGAACATTCCCTATACAACTTACACCTAAGTTCTTCCAGATAATAAATCCATTTTTACCATTTACTTATGCTATTTCATTTGCTAGAGAAGCAATAGGAGGAGTAGTTCAATCAGTACTTGTAAAAGATATAGTTATAATGTTAATTTATATAGTAGTATCAATACTTATTTCAATATTCTTAAAGAAGCCAATAAATAATCTTCTAAGTGGATTCACTAAAAAGTTCCATGAAAGTGGATTAGGAGAGTAGTAATAAATAGTAGTAAAAATAAAAGTGCTAGATACAAAATTGTGTATCTAGTGCTTTTTTTAATAAAATTAAGAATTAAAGAATAAATTCCATGAAATGATAAAAGATATGGACAGGAATATGTTAAAATAAATTATAAGGATACTTTTGGAAGGGAGCTTAAATTCATGAAAAAAAATGCTGCTCAAAGGGAGTTTAAAAAGTTAAAAGGGCAAATAGCAAATATTGAGGACATAATAAAGCATTCTAAGGCAGGAGCTTTAGTAGAGCAAGAAACGGCTCTTAGAAAGAAACTTAAAACCTTGAAGGAAATGGAAAATCAAGGATTTAGGGAGTATAAAGAAGTAGTAATGAAGTATGAAGAAGCTTTAGAAGAAGCAGCTAAAAAGCTTTTAGAAGATTATAATAAAAAGAATAAAACAACATTTGATTTCTATGATGTAATTGCTGGAAATTATAATTCATTTCTTAACTCTGGATTTATGACAGTACTTACTAAGCTTCATATTCCTAAAATAGTAGGTGAAGAATTTGAAAAGAATTTTCCTGAAAATCCTAAGGAAGAATATAAGTTAGCAAGAGCAATAAAAAGAAAAATTATAATTCATTTAGGAGATACAAATACTGGAAAGACTTATAATGCTATTGAGCGTTTAAAAAGTGCAAAGAAAGGAATATATCTATCACCACTTAGAATTCTTGCTTTAGAAAATTATGAAAAGCTTAATAATGAAGGCGTTCCTTGTGATTTAATCACTGGCGAGGAAGAAATAATAAATGAGAATTCTACTCATGTTTCATGCACTATTGAAAAAGTAAATTTAAATGAAGAATATGATATAGCTGTTATTGATGAAATACAGATGATTGGTGATAGTAGGAGGGGAATGGCTTGGAGTAGGGCTTTATTAGGGTTAAGATGTAAAGAGATACATGTATGTGGAGCTTTAAATACCAAGGAGTTATTAGAAAAAATCTTAACTGATTGCAATGATGATTATGAAATAAATGAATATACAAGAAATACTCCATTGGAAGTTGAATATAATAACTTTAGCTACAATGATACTAAAGAAGGAGATGCTATTGTGGTATTTTCTAAGAAGAGAGTTTTAGAAATAGCACAAAGCTATTCAGAGAAGGGCATTAAAGCAAGTATTATCTATGGAGATTTGCCACCAGAAGTTAGAAAAATGCAGTATGCAGAATTCTTAAATAAAGAAACTAAAGTATTAGTAACTACTGATGCCATAGGAATGGGGGTAAATTTACCAATAAGAAGAATTATTTTTATGTCAGTTTCTAAATATGATGGAGAGGAAGTTAGAGAACTTACATCACAGGAAGTAAAACAAGTGGCAGGAAGAGCTGGAAGAAAGGGAATATATGATGTAGGTTATGTAGCAGCTGTAGGTGGAACACAAGATTTACTTAAAGAAAAGTTAGAGATGAAGGATAAGCCTATAGAGAAGGCTGTTATAGGCCCATCAGATGCCATATTAAAGATAAAGAACTTACCATTAAATCAAAAATTAGCATTATGGAAGGATAGAGAAGAAAGCTTAGATTATTATACAAAGATGGATATAAGTGAATATTTATTAATACTTGAGAGAATTAAAAAGTATAAGTTAAAGGAAGTAGAACAGTGGAATTTAATAAGAGTTCCTTTTGATGTGTCTAGAGATGATTTAATGGAATTATTCTTATATTATGTAGATGAACTATTTGTATTAAAATACAAAGAATTAACAAAACCTCAATGTTTTGTAGGAAACTTAGATGATTTAGAAATATATTATCAGAAGATTAATATGTATTATTCATTTTCTAAGGTATTTAATTTGGATTTTGATGTGGAATGGGTCTATAATGAAAGAAGGAGAGTAAGTGAAGACATAAATGATATTCTAGTAAGAATTTAAATTAATTAAAAGTAAATGCATTAAGATACAATGATTTATCTTAATGCATTTTATTTTTAAAATTACATTTTATATGTAAAATATTAAGTTTAGAATAATTATTAGATTCTTTTTATATAATCTAATAGTTCTTCTTCAGTTGAAGTTTCAATTAATTCGTCATTAATATAAGCAACAAATTTTTGTCCGCATTGACCGATGCATCCAACTTCAACATTTTCATCACCAACAATTGTTTTAATGGCATCGATATCAACATTAGAACAATATCTGCATATTCTTATCATAGAAAGCACCCCCTAAATATTATTTTTCTTTAGTAATAATTTTTGCTTACTATATGCCTTAAGCAAGATTATATTATAACTAAATAAAAAAAAATTCAAGTGTTTTTTATGTGATAAATAAAAAAATGCTGAAATTTATTCAGCAAGTTTTTCCCATTCTTCATAAAGAGATTCCAGCTTACTTTCAGCTGAGCGTATTTCTTTATTAACCCTATTGCTTTCTTCAGGGTTAGAATAGACGCTTTCTAGGCATAGTTGATTTTGAAGTTCTTCTAAAGTTTCTTCTAATTCGCTAATACTTTTTTCTATATTTTTAATTTGAAGTTTTAATGCCTTTGCTTCTTTATCAGCTTCTCTTTTTTTCTTTTTTTCTTCTTTTATTTGTGTTTTTGTTTTACCAGCAGCTAATTCCTCATATTTATGGAAGCGGTTGGGGTTTTCCTTCTTTTCTTGATAATAGCTATAATTACCAAGGTATTCAGTAATTCCACCTTCCGTAAGTTCTAAAATACGATTTATAACCTTATTTAAGAAATATCTATCATGAGATATGATCATTAATGTGCCATCATATTGAAGGATGGCATCTTCTAGTGCTTCTCTAGATAGTATATCTAAATGATTTGTAGGCTCATCAAGTAAAAGTAAGTTTGACTTAGAAAGCATAAGTTTTAATAAGTTAATTCTACATTTTTCTCCACCACTTAATTTACTTATTTCTTTAAAAACATCATCACCAGTAAATAAGAATGAGGCAAGTACACTTCTAAGCTTAGCTGTAGTCATATTAGGGAATTCATCCCACACTTCATCTAAAATAGTTTTTGACATGTCAAGACTAGACTGCTCTTGATCGTAATAACCTACATTTACATTGGTACCTAATACTTTTAATCCGCAATCAGGTTCAATTTTATCCATTATTATTTTAAATAATGTTGTTTTTCCTCTACCATTTTCACCTATTAAAGCTACTTTTTCTCCACGTTTTAAATCTAATGAAAGATTTGTAAAAAGCATCTTATCACTATAGGATTTCTTCAAGTTTTCAATATGTAAAACATCATATCCGCTTTTAACTTGAGCTTCAAATTTTATCTTAGAGCTTTCTTTATCAGTAGGAGGAGCATCAATCTTATCCATTTTTTCTAGGGCTTTTTCTCTACTTTCTGCAGCTCTAATGCTTTTTTCACGATTGAAAGAACGGAATTTTTCAATTATAGCTTCCTGTCTTTTAATTTCTGCTTGTTGAAGATCATATGCTTTTTGTAAAGCTTCATATTTTTTCTTTCTTTGTTCAAGATATTTAGTATATGGAACATTATAAGTTTCAACGCTTCCACCGATTACTTCAAAAGTTTTATTTGTTACAGAATCAAGAAAGAATCTATCGTGGGAGATAACTAGCACAGTTCCTTTATAGCTTTTTAAGTATTCCTCTAACCAAGTTATTGCTTCTAAATCAAGATGGTTGGTAGGCTCATCAAGAAGTAGTATATCTGGTTTTCTTAAAAGAAGCTTACATAAAGCTACTCTTGTTTTTTGGCCACCACTTAAAGTAGATATTTCTTTATCAAAAAGTTCTTCTACAAAACCAAGTCCATTTAACACTCTAGATATTTCACCTTTATAAATATAACCACCTTTATGTGAATAGATGTCTTGAAGAGTAGTATAATCTTTTATTAATTTATCATGATAAGCTGCATTGCTAGCATCATAAGGCTCGTTCATTTTAACTTCTAAAGTAGCTAATCTATTTTCAATATTTAATAATTCTTCAAAGACAGATAAGGTTTCTTCATATATTGTTTTTGAAGAATCAAGAGATAAATTTTGTGATAAGTATCCAAGATTACTGGTTTTATCTATAAATACTTCACCAGAATCTTGGGAAAGCTCTTTAGTTATTATTTTAAAAAGAGTTGATTTACCTTCGCCGTTTGGGCCTATTACACCAACTTTATCTCCTTCATTTATAGAGAATGTAATGTTTTTTAATATATCTCTAATACCATAACTTTTACATATATCTTTACAACTTAAAACTATCATTATATTTAACCTCCATATTAAGTAGAGTCGTAATTATTATACTATAATAAGAAATTTAAAGCTATTGTAAAAGTAAAGTAATAATCTAAGGTGGAAAAATAATTAATGAATATTTATGAAAAATAAAATTTAGGAACTGTGTTATTTGAATATTTAATTCAATTACAACAGTTCCTAAGTTTTATTGGTAGTCTACAGTAAGAAGATATCCCAGTTTTGGAGTATCATTAAATAGACCAATTATATAAATGGTATAGAAGTTGCCATTATCAAAAGAAATATTATTTATATATTTTTTAACGCTTTCATCTGAAGCAATGGTAACTTGTAAATTATAAATTCCAGAAGAAATCATATAGTAGCCTGTAGTTTCCAAATATTCCACACTATTAAAAAGCTCCGTATTGTTAGGCAACGAAAGGCTAAGCAATGGAGAATTAGGAGAAAGATTCATAAACCTAAGGAAAGTAGATATTTTGGTGGAAGGAACATTATCATCTTTAAGCCTAAAAAGATATAAGTTATCTTGTAATGTAACCACTGATATTGTGTAATTTGAACCATGAGTGATTGCTATATCTTGAGAAAGTAATGGTTTATCATAAGTACATGCAGCATATAATTGGAATTGGTAGCTACCAGCTGGTAGAGCAGAATATTTAGTCAGTTGGCTAAAGGATACATTTCTAGCAATGAGATTACCATTGGCATATATATCAATAGCAGTAGCAGTTGGAACAGCATGAAGTATTCTAATATTAGAATCAATAACAGGTGCATTTCTATTAAATAAACTCATTTAATCACCTACTTATTTATGTTCTAAAGTTATTTTAATAATTTTTTTAATTATTAAGGATGCAATAGGAAGTGGTATTCTGTAGGCTTTTAAGGTAGAAAGAATAGCAGAATTATCAGTTTTTATGCATTCAAATATATCATCAATTTCCTTATTAGAAACAGAATCCCTAGAGTCATCACCAGAGAATGATAAGTCAAAATTTCTTAAAATATCTAATGGATTTATAGAAGGAAGATAGTAACTTATATTGCGAGAATCGTTAGTATTATATGAATATAAATTATCAGAAGATGTTTCAGATGGAAATTCATTATTTAAGATATTTTCATTAGGTGACGTAATAGGTATAGTATTGCTGGTATCCATTGAAGGAATATTATTAGGATAAGGCATTGGTGGATAATATCCTGTGGTGTTATTGGAATTTAAAGTAGAATTAAGCAATGATGAATTAGTCATTAATGGACTATATTTAGATGAAGTTAATCCTAGAGGAGGGAAGCCTATATAAATATTATTACAATCACTATTTATGGAAATCCCATCTAAAGTATTTGGTGGAGTAATTGAATTTAGCTTCTCGTTGCCTATATTCAAGGAAGGATTAATATCTAAAGGTGTAAATTTTAAATCATTATTATTATTATTATTTTTTACTTTTTTCTTCTCCATTTTCATTTTTATCCTCCAGAAATAATTTATTAATAATGTATGAAAAAAATAATTTATCTGTTACTTAAGTTTATGAATGGGGCTTTATCCTTAGAAGTTTATAATAAAAATATAATAAAAAGAGGTAGTAGCAATGTCAAATTAGAATGAATAGTATGTAAGGGAGGGGAGAATGTCATGCGTAGAGATAATATAGATGAAATTAGAAAATTATTTATAGGTTTAGACAATAAGATTGTAATTAATGGAAAAAAACAAATTATTCCTATAAATTTCGATAATGCAGCTACTACTCCAGTTTTAAAAAAAGTTATGAGAGCTGTATTAAAAGCTAGTGAAAATTATGGATCTATTGCTCGTGGCGATGGACAAAAATCACAGTATAGTAGCGATTTATATGAGGAATGTAGAAGATACGTTATAGATTATTTTAATGCACCTCTAAATAAATATACAGCTATATTTGTAAGTAATACCACTGAAGGAATTAATAAATTGTCTAATATTTTAATTGAAAATAAAGATGATATAGTAATAACCAGCAGAATGGAGCATCATTCTAATGACCTTCCCTGGAGAGATAAGTGTGATTTGAAATATATAGAAGTTGATGAAAAAGGTCGCATAATCATGGAAGAGTTAGAAGAAATGTTTAATATTTATAAAGAAAGAATAAAGTATGTAACTATTACAGGTGCTTCTAATGTTTCTGGATATATTACTGATATAAGAAAGGTAGCTAAATTAGCCCATAAATATGGAGCAAAGGTTATAATTGATGGAGCTCAATTAGTACCACATAGGGAAGTAAATATGTGTGGAGAAGAAGATGATGATTATATAGACTTTTTAATATTTTCAGCACATAAGGTATATGCACCATTTGGTAGTGGTGCAATAATAGGTTTGAGGGATGAAATAGAGAAGTATCCACCGGATACCAAAGGTGGAGGAACTGTAGAGAGAGTTTTAGATGATCATTTAATATGGCTATCTACACCTGAGAAAAATGAAGCAGGAAGTCCAAATTTTTTCGGTGCAGTTGCATTAATGCAGGCCTTAAAAGAAATGAATAAAATTGGACTTGGGTTAATTGAAAATAATGAAAAGAAATTGCTGAAAATGTTGATTGATGGAATGAAAAATTTTTCAAGAGTAATTCTGTATGGTGACAATGAAAATATCGAAGATAAATTAGGGATAATGGTGTTTAATATAGATAGATTAGGATATGAGATGGTTGGAGAATATTTAGCTAGTATTAGAGGTATTGCAGTAAGACAGGGAGGATTTTGTGCACACCCGTATACACGAAGGCTACTTGGTATAAAGAGTGATGAAATAGAAGAATATATTGCAAGAAATGGTATGCCAGGAATGGTAAGGGTTAGCTTAGGAGCATATAATTCAGAAAAAGAAGTAAATATATTTTTAGAAACTATAGAATATATATGTAAAAAATGTTTGTAAATAATAATATATTTATTGCATTAAATTCACCCTTTTTGTAAATTTATCATACTTTATAGTATAACAACTTAGGAGGGAAATGTTATGAGCGGAAGAATAGGTAGTTGTACTTTTTCAACTGGGTGCAATCAGCAAATAAATGCTATAGCAAGAATAGAAAATGAAGATAGATGTGCAATATTAGGTACTGTAGTTAATAATTCTGGAAGAGCAATAGCAGATGCTGTAGTTGTATTATTAAAAGTTACTGATAGATGTTCAATTCCAACACCAATAACTCATACTTTTACAGATAGATATGGCCAGTTTGTATTTGGACCTTTATGCCCTAATACAACTTATATGCTAAAGATATATAAAGATGATATTAATGTAGATAATATCAATCTAATTTGTAATTGCCAAGTTGGTTCATGTTTAGGAAACAACAATTGCTGTTCTAATAGAAGCAGAGAGGGCTATAGAAAATCTGAAGATACTATTTTATAGAAATAAGTAAATAAAAGGCTCCAGTAATTAAACTAGAGCCTTTTGTTTATATTATTTATTAAATACCTTGAACTCTGGAAGAGGAGAAATTAGTGGTAGTAAATATTTAAGAGCTTGTGGTTCTATATGATTTCCCTTATCATTAATCCAGTCAGTTGGAAAGTATTTAATATTATTAGCAACTTTATCAGCTTCAATAAGTGAATAAGAAGTTTCATAGGGTTCATTAGAAGTTCTTTCAATTGTAACCATGTATCCACACTTTCCAGTAAGTGAATATTTTAATGCTTCATATCCAGCCTCATAAGCTTCCTTTAAATCTATTTCTGAAGAACAATGCATTGCACATCTTTGCAGTACGCCAAGCTCTAAAGACTTTACTCTTTTTGTTATGCCTGCATTTATAATAAGCTTCTTTAAGTAATTACCTACGCCACCTAATTGAGCATGCCCAAATTTATCATTGGCATCTGCTTGAATTTCAGAAATGAATTTTCCTTTTTTATCTTTGATACCTTCAGAAACAACTATGTATACTTGGTTTTGTTCTTTAAATTTATCTGTAACATCTTTTAAAAATATTTCAATATCAAAAGCTCTTTCTGGAAGATAAATAAAATCTGCAACTGACTTGCCATTCATTTGTGCTAATGCTCCAGCAGCAGCTAACCAGCCAGTATCTCTTCCCATGGTTTCTAATATGAATATACCATTGTTAGTATATACAGAAGAATCTAAATATGTTTCTAAAACTGAATTTGCAATAAATTGTGCAGCACTTCCAAAACCAGGAGTGTGATCTGTATACATTAAATCATTATCTATAGTTTTAGGAATACCTATAAATGTAATATCTATGCCAGTTTCTTTTGCATATCTACTAAGTTTGGCAGTGGTATCCATAGAGTCATTGCCACCTACATAGAAAAACGCTTTTATATCATTAGCCTTTAGTATGTCCAATAACTTGTCATATTCTTCAGTTGATTCATCTAAATCTTTCATTTTATATCTACATGAACCTAAGCCAGAAGATGGAGTAAATCTAAATTTATTAATTTCTTCATCACTATAAGAAGTTAAGTCAATTATATTACCGTTTAAAATACCTTCAATTCCATTTAAGCCTGCAAAAACCTTATTGTATGCTTTTAACTCTTTGTTTGCATTATAAAGTCCTACTACGCTTGAGTTTATTACAGAAGTCGGACCACCTGATTGTGCTATGATACAATTTGTCATTAAAATACACTCCTTTTCTATATATGCTATACTATTTAAAGTTAATTCGTAATACAATATATACTATACAACAAAAAATAGATAAATAAAAGTATTATTTTTATAATAAAATACAATATAATGTAAAAAAGTAAAAGTAAAATGAAAATATGTATCCAAGTAACATATGTAAAAATATTAGATAATACAATGTTATATAAGTATAATTTAGGAGTGTGCATATGAATATTAAAGATATTCTTATAGTTGGAGTAGCTTTGGCTATGGATGCATTTGGTATAACTATAAGTATTGGATTAAATAAACATGTAAATAGAAGCAAAAAAATAGGTTTCATTATATCTTTTGCATTATTTCAATTTTTATTTTTCTTTAGTGGCGCTATTATGGGCTTTTTATTTGAAAAATATATTACTGCAATTCCCAATATTATTGGAGGAATAGCCATAGGTATAGTAGGGGTAATGATGATAAGAGAGGGCTTTGAAAAAAATGAAAATGAAGATTTGGTTTTAAAAAATATTATGTATTTAATTTTAGGTGTCTCAGTAAGTATAGATGCCTTGGTAGTAGGATTTACTACAATAGGAACTACAATATCTTACGAAATAATTTTTCTTGATTCTATTTTTGTAGGAATCATAACTCTTATTATATGCACTGCAGGATTTTATTTTTGTCGTTTTATAAGAAGGATAAGTTTTGTTACTAAATATGCAGATTTTTTTGGAGGAATAATACTTATTTTATTTGCAATAAAAATGATATTCTTTTAAATAAAGAAATAATAAAATTTTTCTTTTATTGACACAAAATTGTAACAAAAACACTATAGGACTATTAACAATAGGAGCATTAATTATGTTAATGGATTATAGAAAAATATTACTGGAAAATAACACTTCCAGTAATATTTTTTATAATTTTATCTGTAGTTTATTTAATTTTAGATATAATTAAATGTAGTATATATTTTTTTTGGAGGTGTTTTTGTGGCACTAAATAGAGAGCAACTTACAGTTATTAATGAATTAAATGAAAATATTATGCTTTTAGCTTCTGCAGGAACAGGTAAGACTGAAACTTTAGCAAGAAGAGTTGCTAATATAATAGAAACTAAGAAGGCGCCTGGTGATGAAATATTATGTATTACCTTCACAAATAAGGCTTGTAAGGAAATGAAGGAAAGAGTGGAGCAGATTGTTGGTGCTGAAGGAAATAAGGTTAAGGTAAGAACTTTCCATAGTTTTTGTTTTGATATTATTAAGCAACAAGCTAAAAAGAGGACAGATATATTTACTGATTTTGTGGTTTTTGATGAAGATGATTGTATAGAAATAATAAAGACATGTAATTATTTTAACTTTCCTATTCCATTAATTCAAAGATTTTTAGATTTTATAAAGTTAGAAAGAGCAAGAAGAGATATTTATTCAGAAGATGAAAAAAAAGATTATGAAGAAGTAGTAAAGTTATCTTTTAAAGAAAATGAAGAGAAAATAAATAGTTTATGTTCAGATAGAGGTAATATAAATTTAAATTTAAAAAAATTTCTTAAGGAAAAAGGTCATATACTTATTAATAGTTATAATGGGACTTTACGTAATAATCATGCTGTTGATTTTGCCGATATAATTGTTAGTGTAAAAGAGCTATTTAAAGATGAACAGTTGATAGAGGCATTAAAAATCAAATATAAATATATAAATATCGATGAAGTACAAGATACTAGTTTATTGGAATATTCAATAATAGAAAAGATATTTGCCAATAACAATATTTTAATTTGTGGAGATATTTTTCAAACCATATATAAATGGAGAGGGTCAGAACCTGATAAGATATTTGACAAGTTTAAAAACAAATATAAACCAAAGGAAATTATCTTTGTAAAAAATTATAGGGCAACTAAGAATCTTACAGAGGCATCTTTATCATATTTAAAAAATGCCTTTGAAAATGAAGTAAATGAAATATATAAAGAAGAAATAAAGGCTTTTACGGAAGCTGAAGGTGAAAAGATTAAATATAAAGCTTTAAATAGCTCCATGGAAGAAGCAAGATTCATTGTGGATGAAATAAGAAGGCTACAAGCTAAAGGTGAAGATTTAAATAAGATAGCAGTACTAACAAGAGATAATAGATATAATGTTGAGCTTAGCAGAAACATTGAGAATATATTATCTAGAGAAGGAGCAGATTTTTCTTTTGCCTTAGTGGATCAGTTTAGATTCTTTAGAAGGCAGGAAATAAAAGATATTATTGCTTTTTTAAAGCTTATTGGCAATAAGAATGATGCAATTAGTTTAAAAAGAATTGTAAAAAGACTACCTACTGGTGTAGGAGATAAGGCTTTTGAGGCTATAGAATCTGATGAGTATAAATCAATAGGCATAAGCCTTTGTGATTATATTGATGAAAATACTGTTTTATTTGGTGAGAAATACGGGCTTTTAATCAATGAATTTGAAAATAATAATATTATTGTCTTTGATGTGGAAAGCACTGGTGTTGATGTTACTGAAGATGAAATAATTCAAATAGCAGCCATAAAGATAAATAAATATGGTGAGGTTACAGAAAAATTTGAAAAGTTCTTAAAGAATAAGAAGTCAGTAAAATCATCGGAGCATATTCATGGCTTTAGTGATAAATTCTTAATGGAAAATGGTGAAGATAAAGAAGTTGTATTAAAAGAGTTTATAGAATTTTCAAAGGATGCAATAATTGTAGGGCATAATGTACAATTTGATATAAATATATTAACTAGTGAATTAAGTAGATTAAATTTAGGAAAAGTAAAATTTAAAGGCTTTTTTGATACCTTAGATATTTATAAGAGATTTTATTCCAATTTACCTAATCATAAATTAGATACATTAAGCAGGATTTTTGAAACTGTTAACAAACCAAGCCATGATGCTATGGATGATATTTTAGCCACAAAAGAACTTTTAGTGATGGCAATAAAAAATAAGATAAAACCTACATCACTAGAGAGAATTGCTCATATGTCAAAGCATATGAAGGCTTTTACAGCTATAAGAAATAAGTTAAATGCTTTATTTATTAAGGCTGAATCTTTAAGACCATGTGATATTGTGGCTGAAGTTATTAATGGGTTTAGTATAAAGACCTTATATCCAGGAGAAGAGGGACGTGAAAAAATAGAGCGTCTGAGGGATTTTTATATGCTTTTAAAGGAGTTAGATGAAGAAGAAAAGAGCAATAGGGATGCTCTTATGGAAATAATTAAGATCACTGCATTATCTAATGGCGATTTAGAAGCACTTATTATAAATAGAAGCAAATTTACTAAGATACCTATAATTACAGTGCATCAGTCAAAGGGACTAGAATATGATACGGTATTTTTAGCAGGACTAAAGGAAAATACTTTCCCTTCATATATGTCAGTGAAAGCAAATAATATTGATGAAGAAAAAAGGACTTTTTATGTTGCTATCACTAGAGCAAAGAAAAGGCTTTATATGACATGCAGTCTTGAAGGAGCTTATGGAAGAAGAGGAGAAGAAAGTAGGTTTATAAAGCTAATAGATTATAAATACTTAGGTTAATTAAGAGTTATGGAATAAATTAATGGAGTTTAAAAAAATTAGAAATTAAATATAAGTAGCTAAGAGGTAAAAATGAGGAAGATAAGTAAGGCAATAGATTTGTTAAAGACAAAATATAAAATGGTAAGGAAACAGAAAATCTATCAAGGCAAAAAATATAAGGTTAAATATATATTAGAAGAAAATAAAAATTCAGAAGTTTTATTAGTTCTTTTTACTTCATGCACAGCTAAAGGACAAAATGCTAGATATAACTATATGAGAACAGTTGAAAATTATGATGTTAATAAGCTTTTTATCTTAGATGATTTTGGCTTTGATGGACGAGGGGCATATTATTTAGGAAAAGATAAGGATTTTAAGATTGCAGAAGATGTACAAGGTTTGATAAACAGCATTTGCAATAAGATAAAGCCTAAAAAAGAAGTTTATATAGGTTCAAGCAAAGGTGCTTATGGAGCATTATATTTTGCTTTAGATAGAAAGAACACTTATGTTATTGCAGGGGCGCCTCAATATATGTTAGGTAATTATTTAAATTTACCAGGCCATAAAGAAATTTTAGAATATATTATGGGAAATACATGTGAAGAATCCATAGAGTATTTAAATGTGCTTATGGAGAAAAAATTAGAAGAAAGCACTAAGAATAATACTAAGATATTCTTACATTATTCCAGTGAAGAGGAAACTTATGAAAGTGATTTAAAGCCCTTGGTTAATGAGCTTAATAAATTAAATTATGATTGTGAGTTTGATGTGATGAAATATAATAGTCATGCCGAACTTACAAATTATTTTCCTAAATATATTCGAAATTGTATAGAAGAAATAATATTATGATAGGGAGGTTAGTAAGATGTCAGATGATTTTAAAGCTAGAGATGTTCAGTTTTTTACTAATTTTAAAAAAGTAAAATTTAAAAGTTATAATGTGAAAAATTGTAGGCTTTCGCAAGATGAAATGATTAAGATTATAGAAACATACAGATATAGGCCATTTAATGATAGAATTGCATATTTAGAGGTATATACATCTAATAAAATAGAAGGTAATACCTTAACAAAGGGTCAAACAAAAGCTGTACTTGAAGGAATTGCTCAAGATGCTGATTTAAGATCACAAACTGAAGTAATACAATTAAATAGGGCTATAAGAGATAATTTTTCTATAAATAATGATTTAAGTTTAGAACTTATCTGTAGAATTCATAAAGATATAACATTTAATACATTAGAAAATAGTGAATGGGAAGGAAAAATTAGAAGTAGTCAGGTATATATTTCAAATAGCCTAATTAATCCACCGCTAGCAGAAAAGGTTAAAGAGCAGTTAAATGAAGCTATAGATAGATTTAATAATAGTGATAAAGAGTTAATAGATATTTTTAAATTTAAGTTAGATTTTGTAAGAGTACATCCATTCATGGATGGTAATGGTAGGTTATCAAGGCTTATTATGAATGGTCTTTTAACTGCTAAGAGTTATCCAAGAATAATTATTAGAAACCAAGATAAAGGCTTTTACTATGATGCAATAGAAGATTCATTAAAAGTTGGTAAATATGATGCATGGCTTAAGTTTATGTTAACATATATGAAATTTATGTGTGAGTTAGAGGATACGTTTTTATTAGATATAGAATAAGGATTTTAAAGAATAAAGTGAATTTTAAAAGATATAATAAGCGATATATCACATCAATTAAAGACACCTCTTGCGGCACTTATATCTTATAATGATATTTTAAAAAATCATGAAAGTATGTCTGTAGAAGATAAAAATATGTTTATAGAATTTACTTCAAAGCAATTAGATAGAATGGAATGGCTTATAACAACCTTATTAAAATATGCCAGAATAGAAAGTAATGTTGTGAAATATAATAAAGATACAATACCATTAAAAGAAACTATAGTTAATGTCATAGGACCTCTAAGGTTAAAAGCAGAAGAAAAAAGTCAAAAAATAATTTTAAATTGTCATAGCCAAGGATATTATCTTCATGATAAAAAATGGATGGAAGAGGCTATTAGTAATATTATAAAAAATGCTATTGAACATACAGAAAATAATGGTATTATAGATATAAAATTAGAAGAAACACCTTTATCTATAGGAATTTCAATAAAGGATAATGGAGAAGGCATAAAAAAGGATGAACTTAGAAAAATCTTTAATAGATTTTATAAAGGAGAAAATTCATTGAATCCTACCAGTATAGGTATTGGCTTGTCATTAAGCCGTAAAATAATAGAGGCACATAACGGCACTATTACAGTGGAAAGCCAGCTTAATAAAGGTACTACATTTTATATAACATTTTTAAAAGGAATAATATAAGGAGAGATTAACAAATGAGAAGCGATAAAATAGAAGAGTTAATGGACATTTATGAAACACTAGTGGATGCAGGAGTAACTTTTTATTATGAAGATGAAGAAATTTCTCATGGAGAAGTAACAAGTCTTACTTTTAATGAAGATGATACTGTGGATATAGAATTAGATGAGTCAGAAAACTTTACTGTAGAAGTAAAAGATTTCATTAATAATCACTCAAAAGAAGGAATGAATTATCATTGTTTTGAAACAGTAAGAAAATTTGATAAACTTTTAAGCTAATATTATAATAAAAATATATGAAAATTTTACAAGAGAGAAATAGGAGAAATGCAATGGATTATTCAAGTTTAATATTAATGGAAAGAGATAATGAAACAGGATTTGTATCGAAGGAGGTTGGAAGTTTTCAAGTTTCAGAAGGTGCTGAATTTGTAAAAAACTTCTATGTAAAAGGTGATACAGTTTACTTCATATTTGATACAAAAGAGGATGTAGAAGAATGGCAATATTCTGCTATTTATGATTTATTTGATTATGAATTATTTAAAGGTGAAGGGTTAGATATAGAGGATATAGAAGATGAATATAATCCAACATTTTTAGTAAAGTTTGAATATAAGGATGATTATGATTATTTAAAAGAAAAATTAGATCTTTGTATAGAATTAGTTGAAGAATCAATGGAAAAGGTATTTAAGGATATTGAGGGAAAAGAAGAAGAGTATAAATAAGAAAGGAGTGCTACAGTATAGATTGTAGCGATATGGCTATGGACGATAAGGTTTTAAAGAAAAGAGAGGAAATAAGAGAAGAAGATAAATGGCTTGTAAATGAAATATACAGCAATGATGAAGTATGGGAAAAGGAATTTGAAGAGCTTAAAACAGAAGCACCTAAATTAAAAGAATTTCAAGGAAAGCTTGGTTCTGGAGAAAAGCTATTAGAATACTTTGAAGTAAATGAAAAAATATCTAGAAAAGCAGAAAAGATTTATGTATATGCACATTTAAGAAGTGATGAAGATACGGCCAATACTAAGTATCAAAGCATGATGAATAGAATAGATGCCTATATGGCAGAGTATGCTACATATTCAGCTTACTTTGTACCAGAAATTCTTTCATTGGAAGATGGATTTGTTGAAAAAGAAATAGAAAGATTAGATGGCTTAAAAGAATATAAATTCTTATTGGAAAATATTTTAAAAGAAAAACCACATGTTTTAAGTGAAAAGGAAGAAGAATTGTTAGCAGCAGCATCAGATTGTCTTGATTCAGCATCTTCTATTCATAATATAATGACCAATGCAGATATGAAATTTGGTGATATTAAAGATGAAGAAGGGCACACTGTGGAATTAACAGAAGGAAACTATTCTTCATTTATAAGATCAAAGGATAGAGCTGTTAGAAAAGCTGCATTTGAAGGACTATTTAAAGAATATAAGGCATTTGAAAATACTTTAGCAACCACTTTATCAAGTTCTATCAAGACTTTCAATTTTGGAGCTAAAATAAGAAATTATAATAGCGCTTTAGAGGCATCATTAAAACCAAATGATATACCAGTTGAAGTATATACTAATGCTATTAAGACAATAGATGAGAATTTATCAAGTCTTCATAGATATGTTTCATTAAAGAAGAGATTATTAGGTTTAGATGAAATGCATATGTATGATTTATATGTTTCTGTGATTGAGCTTGATAAGGAACATATAGAGTTTGATAAAGGTGTAGAAATGATTGTTGAAGGGCTTGCACCTTTAGGAAAAGAATATTTAGATATATTTACTCAAGGAATTAAGGATGGTTGGGTAGATAAATATATGAATAAGGGTAAAAGAGGTGGAGCATATTCATGGGGTGGATATGATACTAAACCATATGTACTTTTAAATTATAATTATCAATTAGGTGATGTATCAACATTAGCTCATGAAATGGGTCATTCAATACATTCATATTACTCAAGAAAAGAGCAAAGCTATTATTATGCAGGATATACTTTATTCTGTGCAGAAGTAGCATCAACTACCAATGAAGCTCTTTTAATCCATCATTTAATAAATACTGAAAAGGATAAAAAGAGAAGATTATATTTAATTAATCAAGAGTTAGAGCAAATCAGAACTACTGTATTTAGACAAATGATGTTTGCTGAATTTGAACTTTGGACTCATGAAAGCTTTGAGCAAGGAATGGCTTTAACAGCTAAAGATTATAATGAAAAATGGCATGAGTTAAATGTTAAATATTTTGGTGAAGATATGATAGTTGATGAAGATATAGATGTTGAATGGTCAAGGATTCCTCACTTTTTCAGCGATTTTTATGTATATCAATATGCAACAGGATATGCAGCAGCATCAGCTTTTGCTAAGAATATCTTAGATGGAAAAGAAAATGCTGTAGAAAAGTATGTAGGATTTTTAAAGAGTGGTGGAAGTGATTATCCAATAGAGATATTAAAGAAAGCTGGTGTGGATATGACTACATCTATGCCACTACAAGCAACTATTGATAGATTTAATGAATTATTAGAGATGTTAGAGAAAGAAATATAGTAATGGATAAATTTGAAAAAAAGTTTTTTAATACTTTAGTAAGCAAATCAGGTTTTTATATTAGAAGTTTTTATAGTGAAAGCCTTAAAAAAGAACAGTGGATAGCAATTTTAGAAAATGAAAAGGTACTTTACGCTATAGTGATAGTAGAAAATTCATATAATGTTTCACTTTATGATGAGGCATATAGATATCTTAAATCTTTTAGCAATAAAAATTTTGTCATAAATGAAATTGTAACCACAGATGGTTCTTATAATTATTATGAACATGATAATATGCTTATTTATTCATTAAGAGATAAGAAAGTAGTTTACAGCAGTAGTAGTTGTAAACTACTTATTCCTATCATTAATGAAATGAATATTACAAAAAACAGAAATAATAAAAGAAATAAACATATGATGTTGACTAACATATTAATAGCGATTAATTTGTTAGTATTTTTAATATCTGCCTGGATTTCAAAAAATATATTTAATATAGATATAGATACTTTAATAATCATGGGAGCAAAAGTAAATTCACTTATTGATAAAGGGCAGGTTTGGAGATTAATAACTTGTGCATTTCTTCATGGAGGATTAGTTCATATATTTTTTAATATGTATGCTTTAAAAATATTAGGACCAGAAATTCAGTATGTTTATGGAAAAATAAAGTATTTAACAATATATTTATTATCAGCTATTGCAGCAAGTATATTTAGTTATATTTTTGGACCACAATCAGTTTCAGTAGGAGCTTCAGGAGCTATATTTGGATTGCTTGGTGCAATACTTATATTTGGTATAAAGCATAGAAAACAAATAGGAAAAGCATATATGATGAATATTTTACAAGTTATATTTGTAAATGTAGTAATAGGTATAAGTACTAGCAACATTGATAATGCAGCTCACTTTGGTGGGCTTATTATTGGAGCATTAATAGCATTATTATTAGGTGAAGGAGAGAATTTTAAATGACCATTAAAAAAAATAAACCATTTTTAGTTAATCTTATTTATATGGTGGTATTAATTATAACATTTGTATATAAGTATGCGATTAAAGATTATGATGAGTTGTTTAGAATAGGTTTATCTGCAGTTACAGCATGGATGGCTTATTTTGTATGTAAAATAACATTTTTAAAGAAATCTGAAATAAGTTTTTATGTAATACTATCATTTACTATTTGTGCCATATATCTAGGTAATGTATGGGATTTATATAGAATAGTGCCTATTTATGATAAATTATTACACTTATTATCAGGTATAATAATTGCTATCATAGGGTTTATATTATTCTTACATTTAAATAATGGAAAAATTAAAGGTGATTTTAATACTTATTTTGCAGTTATATTTTCAATTTTATTTTCAATTGCAGCTGCAGGAGTATGGGAGATATGGGAATTTTCCACTGATATGCTTTTTGGATTTCATTCACAAAATAATAGCCTTATAGATACAATGATGGATATTATATGTGGAAGCATTATGGGCATAATAACTAATATACCTATATATCTATACATCAAAGGAAAAAATATATCTTTTATAGAAAATATTATTAAGGAAATGAATAGATAGAGTAAGAAACTATAGAAATAGTTATGGAGGAATAAAATGAATGTGCTCATACTGACTGCATCTACCGGTGGTGGCCACATAAGGGCTTCAAATGCTTTGAAAAGTTATTTTAAGGAAAAAGATAATGCCATCAACGTAAATGTAGTGGATACTTTTAAGTATATTAATCCGTTACTTGATAAGACAGTAACAAATGGATATTTATATCTAGCAAAGAAAACTCCTAAATTATATGGAAAGCTATATAAATTAAGCAATGATAAACCTATGATGAATAATTATGTTAATAGGATGAATAGTATATTTGCCAAAAAGTTAATTCCTCTTATTGAGGAATTTAAACCACAAATAATACTTACGACTCATCCTTTTTCTACGGAAATGATTGCATATTTAAAAGATAAAAAAAAGATAAATGTACCTTTGATATGTATTATGACAGATTATGGTCCACATAATGCTTGGATAAGAGATAATGTAAATGAATATATAGTATCTAATGATGATATGATGAAGGAAATGATAAAATCCGGTGTAGGTAAAGATAAGATACATTCTTTTGGTATCCCTATAGAAAATGATTTCTATGATGATAAAAAGAATAGCATTTATATGAATGATGTAAATTTAAATCATCATAAGAAAGTTGTTCTTATGATGGCAGGAAGTTTTGGTGTAAAAAATATACTTGGAATTTATGAAGATATTATAGATATTGACTATGATTTTGAATTAATTATAGTTACAGGTAGAAATAAAAAGCTTTATGAAAAGTTTCAAGAAAAGGTTGCTTTAAGTGAAAAGGATGTAAAGCTTATATACTTTACAGAGGAAATTGTTAAGTATATGAAGTGTGCCGATATGATAATCACTAAACCTGGAGGTCTTACAGTAACTGAAGCATTAGCTTGTAATATACCTTTGGTAATCTTTGATGCAATACCAGGCCAAGAGGAAGAAAATGCAGATTTTCTTATTAAGAATAATATGGCTGTAAGATTAAGCAGTAACGATAAAAGCATAAGAAACACCATTGAAGTTTTATTAACTAATGATGAAAAATTAGAAACAATGAAAAAAGCATGTATTGCTTTTGATAAAAGTAAATCTTGCGAAAATATATTTAGTTTAATAAAAGAAATAAAATAATAAAAAAGTAAAGAGAGATTTTATAAAATATTAAAAATTTTACAAAACATTACTTTTTTGCTTTGAAAAGGGGTATAATATAAAGTGAAAAAATTTTAAGGGGGCTTATAAAGGTGAGAGGAATTGAATATGTAAATGACGTACTTTTACAAGTAGAGAGAAGAAATAGCGGTGAAAAGGAATTTAATGATGCTGTTAAGGAAGTATTAACTTCAATTGCACCAGTATTAGATGCACATCCAGAATATATTGAAGCTGGTATTCTAGAAAGGGTAGTTGAACCAGAGAGACAAATATTTTTTAGAGTTCCATGGGTAGATGATCAAGGGAAAGTACAAGTAAATAGAGGATATAGAGTGCAATTTAATAGTGCTATTGGACCATATAAAGGTGGCTTAAGATTACATCCAACTGTTAATGCAAGTATTATTAAATTTTTAGGTTTTGAACAGATATTTAAAAACTCCTTAACAGGACTTCCAATAGGTGGAGGAAAAGGTGGATCGGATTTTGATCCTAAAGGTAAATCAAATGGCGAAGTTATGAGATTTTGTCAAAGTTTTATGGCAGAGCTTTATAAACATATAGGACCTGATACTGATATTCCAGCTGGTGATATTGGAGTTGGTGGAAGAGAAATTGGTTATCTTTATGGATATTATAAAAAGCTAAGAAATGCAAGTCATATGGGCGTTTTGACAGGTAAGGGCTTAAATTATGGTGGTAGCCTTACTAGAACAGAAGCTACAGGATATGGATTAGTGTATTTTACAGAAGAAATGATGAATGCTAACAATATTTCTTTTTCAGGTAAGAAAGTTGTAATTTCTGGCTCAGGAAATGTAGCTATATATGCCACTGAAAAAGCTACAGAACTAGGAGCTAAAGTTGTTGCCATTAGTGATTCTAATGGATATATCTATGATGAAAATGGAGTTAATTTAGATGCTGTAAAGGAAATAAAGGAAGTTAAGAGAGGAAGAATAAAGGAATATTTAGATTATGTACCTACTGCTGAGTATCATGAAGGATGTAGAGGTATATGGCATATTAAATGTGATGTTGCTCTTCCATGTGCTACACAAGGTGAAATAGATTTAGAATCAGCTAAGGTATTAATTGCTAATGGGACAAAAGTTGTTTCAGAAGGTGCTAATATGCCTACAACATTAGATGCTATAGAGGAATTACAAAATGCAGGTGTACTGTTTGGACCAGCTAAGGCTGCTAATGCTGGTGGAGTTGCTTGTTCTGCTCTTGAAATGTCACAAAACAGCATGAGATTATCATGGACATTTGAAGAAGTAGATGCAAAATTAAAAGATATAATGACCAATATTTATAAAAACTCCGCAGAAGCAGCTAAAGAATATGGCTGTGAAGGAAATATATTAGCTGGTGCCAATATAGCAGGTTTTATAAAGGTTGCAGATGCGATGATGGCACAAGGAATAGTTTAATAATGTAATATCCAAACATTTTTTATAGAGAGATAATATATCTTTACCTAGCCAATAAAGGGTAATAATTAGATAAGTTTTTATCTAAGTTATTTTTAAGATATAGTAATCTCTCTATTTATATTTAATCTCATTTTTGATATAATTAATTTCAGCATTAAATATATAATAATATAAACTAATTCTTGAGGTTTTTAATGAAATATTTAGATAAAAAATATATAAATGAAATAGTGTGCAATTCACTAAATATAAATAAAGAAGAAATAAAGAAAATTGTATCTATGGTAGGGATGACTAATAGAAATTTTAAAGTTTTTATTAAAGATACGTGGTATGCATTAAGAATACCAACATCTGGAACAGGGGATATGATAAATAGAAAAGAAGAATATAATAATATTATTTATGCTAATAAGATAGGATTAGATTCTGGTTTAATTTATTTTAATAAAGGTACTAGAGTAAAAATTTCTAAATTTATAGAAAATTCAGAAGCATTAAATCTTAATTCATCTAAAAAAATAGAGAATATTGAAATGGGATGCTCTATATTAAGAAAGCTTCATATATCAAAAGAAAAAATGAAAAATATATTTGATATATATTCAAAAATTGAATTATATGAAAAATTATCAAAACAGAAAAATGCACTATTTTTCAAAGATTATTACAACATAAAAGAAAGAGTATATTTATTAAAAGATATTATAGATGATATAAAATTAGTTCCTTGTCATAATGATACAGTATCAGAAAATTTTATTAAAAATAGGGAAAATAAAATGTATTTAATAGATTGGGAATATGCAGGAATGAATGATCCAATGTGGGATTTAGCAGCATATTGTTTGGAAAATAATTTTACAGAAAATGAGGAAGAGTTATTTTTAAAAACTTATTTTAAAGGAAATGTAGAAGATAAGTATACTAAAAGAATTTTGATTAATAAAATATATCAAGATTTTCTATGGAGTATATGGATTACTATAAAGGAAGCTAATGGTGATTATTTTGGACAGTATGGAATAAATAGATATAATAGGGCTAAAGAAAATTTGAAAAAAGTATTTGAATTAATGGTGTAATAATATGATATATGGTTTATTATCTGGTATATTATGGGCTATGGATACTGTTTTAATGGGTATTATAATAACATCAGAATACTTTACAAAAACAAATAAAATAATATTTTTAGCTCCTTTTATTAGTGCCTTTTTACATGATATGTTTTCATCTTTATGGATGACATTATATATGATAATTAAAAAAAAATTATCTAAAGTTATTAAAATATTAAAAACTAAGAATGGAAAAATAATAATGTTGGCTTCAATATTAGGGGGGCCAATTGGGATGACATCATATCTTTTGTCAATTAATTTTGTAGGAGCTTCATATACTGCAATGATTTCTGCAATATATCCAGCTATTGGAGCATTATTTTCAAATATATTTTTAAATGAAAAAATAAATAAGACATCTTTAATTGGATTGCTAATTAGCATTATTGGAATAATAATTTTAGGATATTCTAAAGGTAATGAAGAAACTAGTTCTATACTAGGATTAATTTTTGCTATATCATGTGTAATTAGCTGGGCATTAGAAGCTGTTATTTGTGCTTATGGAATGAAAGATAATGATATTTTACCTGAAGAATCATTACAAATTAGACAATTTATATCAGCAGTAACATATGGAATTTTTATAATTCCAATAATTAATGAATTGAGGGTTACATTGGAAATAATAAGTACTTCAATTAACAGTTATATATTTTTAATATCATTATTAGGAACCTCTTCATATATATTTTATTATAAGGCAATTAATAGGATTGGAGTTACTAGGGCAATGGCACTAAATATAAGTTATGCAGCATGGTCAGTGCTTATGGAAATAGTGTTATTAGGACATAAGATAAATATAAAGTCAGTAATTTCTTGTGTTTTAATTATAATTGGTTCAATATTTACAGTTATAGATATTAATAAAAAAGAATAATATTTTTTAAGAGAGAAAGTAAGGGAAAATAAGATGAGGGATATAATTTTGGCAGCAGGAATGGGGAGTAGATTGAGACCATTAACATTAAATACGCCCCCAAGCCATTAATTAAAATAAATAATGAAAGTATAATTGAAAGGCAAATAAAATTTATTAGAGAAATAGGAATAAATGAAATAATAGTTGTGACATGATGATATGATACCTCTAAAGTAGACACGGTAAATAACCAAAATCTACTTTGGAGGTATTTTTTATGGGTAGAAAATTTAAGTACTTACCAGAAGATAAAATTCAAGCAGCTAAAGATTATCTTTCAGGTAGAAAAAGTACTAAAGAAATATGTAGTGAGCTAGGAATAAGATACAACAGTAATAAAGGAAATATAGTACGTATTTGGGCAAGAAAATATCAAGAATTAGGAGAAATGAGTTTTTATGATAAGCCTCATAATAAATCATACTCTTCTAGATTGAAAATTGAAGCAGTAGAATCTTATTTAAGAGGAGAAGGCAGTAAACAAGACATTTGTTTTAAATATGAAATTTTAAGTCCTAGTATTTTAGGAAGATGGATTAAAAAGTATAATAGCAATATAGAACTTAAAGATTATAAATCAAAGTGGGAGGTCTATATGGCTAAAGGAAGAAAAACAAGTAAAGAAGAACGTGTAGAAATTGTTAAATACTGCATTAATAATGAAAGAAATTATAAGGAAGCTGCTGATAAGTATAAAGTTTCTTATAATCAAGTTTATACATGGGTAAAGAAATATGATTCTAACGGCGATGCTGGACTAATTGATAAACGTGGTCATCATAAGAAAGATGATGAGGTTGATGAGCTTGAAAGGTTGCGTAGAGATAACAATCGTCTTAAGCGTCAGCTAGAAGAAAAAGATATGGTGATAGAATTGTTAAAAAAAGTACAGGAAATCGAAGGGAGGCGATATTAGCCAGAGGAAAATTAGAGCCTAAATATCTAGCAATTAAATTTTTTAAAGACGAAAAGGATTGGGATATAATTTGGATGTGTAAACAACTTGAAGTCTCTAGAGCCGGTTATTATAAATGGCTTCATAGAAAAGAAACAAAAGAAGAAGTTGAAAATAAGCAATTAGCAATTTGGATTAAAGAATATGATGATAAGTATAATCATATCTTAGGGTACCGTAGAATGACAAATTGGATTAATCGAGATAAAGGAACTTCTTTTAGCAAAGGCCGAGTACAAAGAATAATGAATTTATTAGGAATCAAAGCTTTAATTAGAGCAAAAAGGAAAAAGTATAAAGGGTCGACATCTAAAGCAATTGCTGAAAATGTATTACATCGTGAATTTTTAGCAACAAAACCAAATGAAAAATGGGCAACTGATGTTACCGAATTTAAAATTCCTGCTTCTAATAAAAAGCTTTATTTAAGTACGATTATTGATTTATATGATAGAACAATAGTTTCATATATTCTTAGTAACCGTAATAATAATAAACTTGTATTTGATACATTAGATTTGGCAATAGAGTCTAATCCTGGAGCTAAACCGTTAGTTCATAGTGATAGAGGTTTCCAATATACTCATAAATTATTTCAAAAAAAATTCAAAAAAATAAGATGATACAATCAATGTCTAGAGTAGGTTGGTCTTATGTCAATATTTTAGACACAAAAAGTCAAACTTTTTTATGCTGCACTTCTAGCTAATAATTCACATTGATCTGGAGTCATGTAATTAATAGAAGAGTGTAGCCTTTTTCTGTTATACCAACCTTCAATATATTTAAAAACAGCCATATTAGCTTCTTCGAAGGTACGATATGTA